>JBKJKY010000019.1:0-2574 GCA_046597175.1 Parcubacteria group bacterium | reverse complement strand
GAAGACCGATGAAATGTTTAAAATACAAGACCCCGCAAGAGATTCTTGATGCGGAGAGACGAAAAAAGAAGCATTGAGTGCTTCTTGGAGGTGTTCGGATTGAGGCCTTCTTCTAGGGAAAACTGCTAATATGGATTGTACCACATTCAAAAATAAAAGCAAGAATCCCCCCACCCTACATAAAAACGAACCCCGCAGATACTCTCTGCGGGGTGGGTGAAACTGTTTTTTCCCAAAGAATAGGCCTTGATCAACACTCAACAGTCAGCTAATCAAGGAAGTCATCGAGGAAGTCCGCATGCTCTGAGAACGAACGATCCATTTCGCGGATTTCTCTTTCTGTCGGCCTTGGGTGGTGGACTGGAGGAGATACCTCTACTGCGATGCCCATGGGATCAAAGGTGGTAAGAAGCGAATTCAAGATCCGTGTTACAAGCTCATTCCACTCAAAGACTGAGCCCTTTTCAAGGTTGATTTCATAGGGAGTGAGAGTAACCCTCTTTATCCCTCGAATTTTGAATAAGTCTTGAACAAGTGGTGGCCATTCTTCCTGACAGTAGTCAGGACGTACCGGTGAATCAAATGTTTCAATCATTTTTTTTGTTACCATTTCGTCAAGATGAATTCCAACGATTTCTTGATTTGGAAAAAACTCGATCTTGTACCGCATGCATCCTCCGGGGAATAATTTGGTCAGAATTTACAAATGAACTCTCTTTGTACTATACCACAATCAAAAATAAAAGCAAGCATTTGAGTCACTTTATCCCTATACAAAAAAATCCCTCTTTAGAGGGATTTTTTGTGAAGCTATCAGCTAATTTCCTAATAGTTATAAGCTTATCAGGGTTTCAAGTTTCTCTACCACTGTATGCATGACTTCTGTGCTTACCTTGCCAATTCTTGTCGCTTTTCGCTCTTTCCATGCAATGGCTCGGATTTGATCTGCAAGAATGACACCCGAGATTTTTACATGCTCAAGGGGTACTGCGAAAGGATACTTCCGTTTCGTTGAAGTTATTGGGCACACGAGCGCGAGCTCTGCCTTTTGATTATAGATTTTGTGGGTAATGACAAGTGCCGGACGTCTCCCCTTTTGCTCATGACCGAGTGTCTGCTCAAAATCGAGCCACACGAGGTCACCGCGCTCGGGAATGTAGAGTTCTTTTACCATACTTCTTTGCCAATTGGTGTACCCCAAGTGACTTCCTCATTTAAATGATCAATTTGAGAAACGAGCTCCGCAAGTGTCTCCTTCTTGTGGATAGGAGTAATCGCAATCCCGTGCACTTCCCCGCGAATAGAAACAGCACTTCCATCACGAAGTGAGAGTTTTGCGAGGACCTCCTTTGGAATCCTCACCGCATAGCTATTCCCCCATTTACGAATTTTGGTAGTCATGAGTATAGTATATACAATGTATAGCCATTTGTATAGGATGTATACACAAAAAATCCCTCTTTCGAGGGATTTTTTGTTTGTCGCATTTGGAGTTTCGTTTTTCGTAATCCGTAATCCGATTTTCGTGAGTCTATTTCGCCTTTCCAACCTTTCTTCGGCGAACGATAAATTTGTTTGAATATTTCTTTGCTCTTCGTGACTTCTGTCCTTTTCCTGTTGGCTTTCCGAATATAGACTTTGCACGACGAGTTCCGCGACCTGCGCGACCTTCTCCTCCTCCGTATGGGTGGTCTACTGGGTTCATCGCTGATCCACGAACAGTAGGGCGAATACCGAGCCAACGTGAGCGTCCTGCTTTTCCAAGACTTACGAGACGACTTTCTGCGTTTGACACTTCACCCACGCTCGCCCAACATGTTTCAAGAACTTTCCGAACTTCAGATGAAGGCATCTTGAGGTCTACGTATCCAGCATCCTTTGCAATCACTTCGATGTAGTTACCTGCTGAGCGTCCGAGTTTGGCACCGCCACGAGGTTTTACCTCAACGTTGAATACGAATGTACCAACTGTTACGTTCCTCAGCATCAAGCGGTTGCCGGGAGTGATCGGAGCTTTCTCAGATACGATGAATGTATCGCCTACCTTTGCATCCTTTGGAAGGAGTGTGTAACGCTTCTCACCATCGCGGTATGCGACGAGTCCAATGAATCCTGATCGGTTTGGATCGTATTCAACAGTCTTAACAGTAAATGGAATATCCATTTTGTTGTAGGTGAAGTCTACGTCTCGGAAGAGTCTCTTGTGCCCTCCTCCCTTGTGGCGAGTAGTGATGCGACCGTGATGGTTGCGTCCTACTTTTCGCTTGAAGCCCCATGTCAAAGACTTTTCAGGAGTCTGAGTAGTGACAATCTTCGCATAGTGGATTGAAGTTGTATTTCTTCGTGATGGTGTTGTTGGCTTATACTTTTTCATGGTGTGTGTTATACAAATTCAATAGTATCTCCCTTCTTGAGGTAGATATATGCTTTCTTTCCTCCTTTACTCTGTCCATATTTTCCGCGAACAAATACTTGCTTTGCAGGAATGGTAACAACAGCGATTTTGATTGGAGTAACTTTATAGAGCTCTGCTACTGCTTTTTTGATTTGAAATTTTGTTGTGCGAGGATCAAC
>JBKJKY010000034.1:0-3734 GCA_046597175.1 Parcubacteria group bacterium | reverse complement strand
CTACGCCCTCATGGATTACGGGGCATATTTGAAAACACAGGTCAGAAATCCAAATCACAAGAGTAAGCATTACACGAAACAATCAACGTTTACTGGCTCAAACAGGGAAGTCCGAGGTGCGATAGTAAAACAACTCATAACAGGTAACAGACAACGCATAACAAGCGTCAGAAAAATACTAGGCTTTGAAGAAAAAAGATTTAATACAGCACTCGCGGGGCTTTTGAAAGAAGGCTTGGTGAAAGAAGAAAAGGGCTTTATATTTTTTGCATAAAAAAGCACCGCGATGTTTTGCGGTGCTTTGCTACTACTTGCACTCAACAATCTCTACTTCGAGGATTGTTGCTACGAGATCCAAAAGTCTTGGAACCCCAAAGCATCGACCCTCGAGCAGTCCATCCTTTAAGCTCAGTGAGCTAAGACCGGGTTCACGAGGTTCAGGTCTCAAGGCGCTCGCTTCGACTAACTGCTCGAGGTCTATGCTGTTAGCGATCAGCATTTGGGATACCTCCTTTTGCCAGCTTCTCCCTGTCATCAAGACTGGAGAATCATAATGTCCGAAATCATTTCTGTGCCCGCAATCCAAGCACACCTTTGTAGAACCATACATTTCTTCCAGATTCTTTACGATGATGCGATAGCGCCTGAGAGATGAAGACATGAGAGACTCCTTGCCTATTGGCAAAAGATTGTTGTTGAAATGAACTGTGTTACTCTGGGATAATAATAGCATAAATTAATATATTGTCAAATATACTAACTATAAAATATTTGAAATACATTGATAAATATAGTTATAATAGAAATAATTAATATTTGTCAGAATAATTGACACTTATATAACTGTTGTATACCATGGATATATGCAGAATATTGAACTATTGAAACGAATTGGACTTGATGATAAAGAATCAGCCGTGTATCTCGCACTTCTCGAGCTTGGTCTATCATCCGTATATGGTATTGCCCGGAAGGCAAACCTGAAGCGGCCAACCACGTACCTCATCTTGGACAACCTGGAGAAAAAAGGACTTGTTAGTCTTGTTCCTCAACATAAGGTATCGCTGTACGTGGCACAGTCACCAGAAAAGCTTCTGACTGATCTAATGACAAAGGAGAGATTGCTCAAGGAGCAACTTCCAGCACTTCTTGCAATTCACAATGCAAATAAAGAAAAGCCAAATATGCAGGTGTTTCAAGGAAAGGAGGCGGTAGGGGATGTATATCAGAAGATATTGTCTGCTAAACATGTAAGGTTTTTTGCTACAGTGCGTGATGTAGCGGTGATGTATCCAGATTTTATAAAGCAATTAGTAAAGAAAACAAATGCAGGTGAAATTACTGTAAAAGAAATTCTGACAAAAAATAGTGAAGATACTGCATACGCTGGCATTACTGTGCAGAGCGAGTGCTATGAGCAGAGGTTCTCGAGCCTAAATCCCGGATTTGAAACAGATAACGTTATTTTTGATGACACAGTCGTATTCTTTTCCTACTCACCCTATGTATATGCAGTTATGATATCAAGTAATGGTATTACGCAATCCCTCACAACACTTTTTGATCTGGCCTGGCAATCGGCCGAATTGTATGAGAAGGTAGTAGGAACTAAAGATTAATATGTCATTCAAACGAACAAAAGAAGATTTTATCTGCGAGCACTGTAAGGCCGAAGTAGTGGGTGATGGGTATACCGACCACTGTCCTGCGTGTTTGTGGAGCAAACACGTTGATGTCGACCCAGGAGATAGGGAAGCTTCTTGTGGGGGAATGATGGAGCCGTGGGATATCGAACCAAAGGCGTCTGGCTTTCGAGTGGTGTGCAGATGCACAGTCTGTGGCTTTGAAAGGCCAAGCCCTGTCAAAACAACTGATAATATCGATGCCTTTGCAGAGCTTGCAAAAAAAGCAGCAAAACGAAAAGAAGATTCATTGCGATAGGCTATCCAATTTGTTAGGATAGTTTTTGTATTCGTATAAGCGGCCATGGTTTAGTGGTAGAACACCTCCTTGCCAAGGAGGAGTCGAGGTTTCGATTACCTCTGGCCGCACAAAGAACATTTCTTGATATACTAAAGATATGGAAACAGGAGAACACATTATATTTCCTCCAGAGGGGGATGCCGAAGGAAGAATTTTAGAGTCAGGATATGTTGATGTGGAGCAACTCCAAAAATACATTGAAAGTACTGTCTTCGAAGACGAGGCAACCCTTGTCCAGGAATTATCGGACCGTTACCACATGAAGCAGAGGGAAAGTTTCTCCGAGTTAAAGACATTTGAGGCTCGAATGATTAAAATCCCAACAAAAGATCAGATGGAGAAAATTTTACGAGGTGAGGATCCCGGTGAAAATTTAGATTCAGGCCCTGTATCAGGTGAAGAGCCTGAAGTGGTAGCCGTTATGGATGTCACAATGAAAAACGAAGATCAGCATAGATTACAAATATTCAAAGTATTTAAAAATGCAAAAACTCACTTAGAATATGTTTTGAAGAAGGTAGGGTGAGGGTACTTCATTATTATGAAAGAAAATATACCAAATACACAAGAAGGTTCTGACAGGATTGATGTACCTGAAGAGATCCTTCCTGCCTACATGAAAGTGCCCAACCATATAAAAGCTGATGTGCAGAGAAGTATATTGAAAAGAATGAAGGAAGAAGACGAAGGAGGGTTTGATGATCCACGTATGTCAGCCCCTCGAGCTGATTAAAACAAAAACCGCCGAGGGCGGTTTTTGTTTAGAAGGAAAGAGAGAGGTTCTACTTTACCGCATCCTTGAGTCCCTTTGCTGCGCGAAATTTTGGAACACGCATTGCTTTTACTTGGATACTCTCACCAGTTCGAGGGTTTCGAGCTTGGCGAGCCGCACGAGTTTTTGTTGAGAAAATACCGAGACCTGCGATAGAAACTTCACCTCCTTTCTGGAGAGCAGAGACAATGGTTTCAATCACTGTTTCTACTGCTTGTTCAGCTTGAACTTTTGTTCCGCCGATTTTTGCATGTACTGCTTCTACGATTGATGTTTTGTTCATAGTTACATAACTTATTGTTAATTGCGCCGACCGGTCGCAACTCTAGTTTGGTTTTTATCCCGTCTCTTAATTCGGAAGAAATACAAAACTAGCGTGTAGTCGTATAATCATTATATAGTAAGCCATTTTTTCCGCAAGAATGAAATTTTTTCGGAAAATTTTTAACACAAAATGGGCTATCGCGCAAATTCTATTGTTCTCGACTCACGGATTGCTGTCACTTTGATCTCACCGGGATATTTGAGCTCATTTTCGATGCGGGTAGCGATATCTCGTGCGAGTTGCTTCGCTTCAAGGTCGGAAAGTTCCGACGGAGTGACGAATACTCTCACTTCTCGGCCTGCCTGGAGGGCATAAGACTTCTCAACACCAGGGAAGCTGTTGGCAATCGCTTCGAGTTCTTTGAGGCGCTTCAAGTAATTTTCAACGGTATCGCGTCTCGCTCCTGGGCGACCGCCAGAAATAGCGTCCGCAGTCTGAACGATGATTGATTCAACGGTCTCATAGGGGTATTCACCATGGTGAGCCTGCATTGCTTTGACTACTTCTTCGCTTACACCAAATTTTTGGAGTATTCTACGCCCAATTTCTACGTGGGTACCAACAACTTCGTGGTCTACCGCCTTTCCGATGTCATGAAGGAGTGCTCCCGCTTTCGCTACGGTTACATTAGCGCCGAGCTCTTCAGCGAGCATG
>JBKJKY010000069.1:0-4350 GCA_046597175.1 Parcubacteria group bacterium | reverse complement strand
TTTGTTATTCAAATGAGTATTCAGCTTTATTTTCTGATTGGTTAAGAGATGTTTTCTTTAAATTTATTTGGAGAGATTATATTTTAGAGAGAGATAGTGAAGGATGGCAAAAAAAATATGATGCTTTTAAATTATTAGAACCTGAACGACAGAAAAATATACTTCAGACATCTCAAGGTAAGTTAATTTCTGGATATGAATATCGTGAGATTTGGGAGAGACAGCTTCCTCCATCTCCAGAAAATTAAGAAATTAGAATAAGTAACTAATTCATGAATCTGATATAATGAATTAGTTACTTATTCTATAAAACTATGTCTAGAGGTGGTCAACGTAAAGGGGCAGGCAGAAAAAGCACTTGGGTTTCAGGGTGTAAGTTTGCGGATACGAAGCTTATTCGTGTTCCTGCTGTTATTGCTGATGAGATCTTGGAGTTTGCTCATAGGCTTGATGGTAAAGCAAAATGCGAAATAGTAACTAATTCTAAGGATGATGAGGATCTTCCTATCTTTAAAGCTTTGAGTGCTAACTCTTTGCTTTTAGTGTCTGAGTCATTACTGTCGGTTAAGCGTCTTGGATTAGAAAGAGCTGTCCTTGGAAGAAGGCGAAGAGAGTTTACTTCTAAAGAAGGTGCTGTTGATATAAAAATGCTTTCTGGTTTTACTAAAGAGAAAGATCCAGATGGTATTCCTTGGAAGTGCCAACGTAAATTGAATGGAACGAATGGTTTTGATTATATTCCTGCGGAAAAACTTTCCAGTACTCAGGAGGTGAATCTCTCGCAATGGATAAGAGATGTTGGGCTATCAGTGCAATAACTCTTAGGCTCCGTCAAGGGGGAAAGCAAACCCGCAGTGATGTATGGCAATAACTGGTAAGCAAAGTGAGTTTGCGACCCTTGACGGCGGAAATTGATAAGCTGGGCGACTCAGAGGGGAGATGCGGTCATGAGACAAAACGAACAATCTTAGGCTCTCCCCTCTGATGTCAACCCCCTATCAATTACTTCCGTACTTATGATCGGTTTAGGCGGATTTAAGTACGAGAGATTGGCGATCGCCTATTGACGTTTTTAATGGGGTGGGGCTGCGGCGTAGCCGCACCCCTTTACTTGATATATAAGAAATAATCTCCTACGATGTTTTTTTATTTTTTGTTTAAAGTTGTTACCTCGGTAAGACTTGTTTTGGGATAGATTTATTGGTTTTGTGGATTTATTAAATACTGATGTACTACTTTACGCGCATAAAAAATGCCCGTCTTTGGGCTTGATTCGAGTATAAAAGTATAAAAATTATACTTTTATACTTTTATACTTTTATACTTTTATATCTCTACTTTTCTCTCGATTGCTTTGATTTTCTCTAGATTACAAGATAACACGTTAATTTGTTATGTCAATGGGTTCTCATGGCAATCGCCTAATTCTTCATTGAAATTATGAAACTTTGTTTATTGATGAGATTGGCGATCGCCCTTGGAAAGTAAATGTGGCTACTTAGACCCCACTTAACGACATCTCAAGATGAGAATTGGGATGGCGATCGCCACATCAAACTCTTGTTCTAAATCCGTAATCTGTCTTCACTTGATATATGAGGGATAACTCTGATTTTTAAATCGGCGCTTATCTCAGTCACAGCAAGGGTTTAAAGCGGTTTTTAGCAATAAAAATGTGAAATAAGGGGCAATATACTCCACTCTTAATTTACAAAAACCTCTAGAATCCTTGTGTAGAAAGGATTACAGGATTTTAAATACTTGTAAAAAAGGATAAACCCCGTGTTAGAGTTAGGGTGCGAAGCCAAAACTAATCACGGGGTTTTAAAAACCTTTGTCACCCGAAAAGTCATCGGGCTGTATTCCTATTGTACAGCCTGATAAATCAGTTGTAAGCACTCCTCCTACTCTCAGTGAAATATCTGAGAGAGATAAACCTTGGGATAAACACAGAGGCAACACTGATAAGGCGAAGGGGCATTACCGAAATACAGAATTTGATACATATGCGTCTCGGATGACTTTCTGTTCTGAGTTGCTGGATTTTAAGTTGGTTCCAGATCAAGCCGCTGGTGACTTAAAACTTAAGTTATCGTCGGCGCGGTTCTGTCGGGTTAGGCATTGTCCGGTTTGTCAGTGGCGGCGATCTTTGATGTGGAAAGCTAAGGCTTACAAGATTTTGCCTGATGTGGTTAGAGACTTTCCAAAGTATCGCTGGTTGTTTCTGACTCTGACTCAGCGTAATTGTCCTATTACTGAATTGAAGGCAGAGTTATCTCTGATGGGTAAGGCATGGCAGAGATTAAGCCAAAGGAAAAAATTTCCTGCGGTGGGATGGATACGCTCGACTGAAGTTACCAGAGGTAAAGATGGATCAGCTCACCCACACTTTCACTGTTTATTGCTGGTTCCATCCAGTTACTTTGGGGTTGGATATATCAAACAAGCTGAATGGTGCGAGCTGTGGCAAAGAGCTTTAAAAGTAGACTATCAGCCAATACTTGACGTTCAGGCACTTAAACAGAGTCAACAGCCTATGCAATTGGTTCCTGAGTTGTTGAAATACTGCGTCAAAGAATCCGATTTAGTGAATGATGCTCATTGGTTCCTAGAACTGACTCGACAGATGCACCGCGTTCGATGTGTGGCAACTGGTGGAGTTTTGAAAGATTATCTTAAGGCACTCGAAGAAGAACCAGAGGATTTAATCGGTGAATCAGACGAAAATGAGATTGATGAGGGTCATCTTAGATTTGGCTGGAAACGTACAGAAAAGAAATATAGAATGGTTGATTAATTTAGTAACTAAATCTAAAGTGTCGATATATCATTTATTATAATATACAATGATTTTGTTACAGGTTCATTAGAGGATTTACTATGCCTAGAGGAGGGAAGAGGGAAGGATCAGGAGCTAAGCCAAAGTGGAAACACGGAAAAACAACTGTTATTCGTGTTCCTGAATCTCTTGCTGATGAAATATTAGAATATGCTAAAAGGCTTGATGAAGGAAAGAGTTTAGATTTAGTTACTCAATCTAAACTTCTTAATTTGTCTGGTATTAACATTCCTGAGATCCGTCATAAGAGATTTGTCTTTTTACAAGATCTTATAAAGCTTGGCTATGAAGTTAAGCCTTTAGATCTTGCCAGTAAGGTTAGGCAAGAAATGAATTTATCCAAGCGTTTTTAGAAATTGTTACGTTATCATATGGGGTGTCAACCATTTGAATCTTTTTTTCCCTGTATGTCTTATGTATTAAGGCTTTTAGGGTGTCAACCTCTGATTAATAGTCTGGTGAGAAGTTTATGTTGTATATAGAGAAGTTCGGTGAATTTGATGGTATCCAGATGGGGGTTTTAGTTGATGGCACACCATTTCTTACTGGAAGGGGATTAGCTAATTTATGTGGAGTTTCTCCCACAGCTATTTTTGACTGGGGACAATTTGTTAACAATGAAAGTCCAAAGTGGGAAAAGATGTCTCGACTTCTGCAAGCTAGGGGTTTTGATGAGACTGAGATCTTTTTTGTCTTAGAGGATTCTTCAAAAAAATCAAATGCTTATGTTGATAAGGTCTGTACAGCATTTCTTGAATATTATGCTTTTGAAGCAGAATCTAATAAAACAGAGAAGGCACTTTCTGTTTTTCGTGTTTTAGTTGATAAAACGTTTAAGGATTTTATTTATGCTTTAACAGGATATCAAACTAAACAATTAACTTTCAATCAATATACACTTAGTCGTATTACTCATCATCATAATATTTCACCTGAAAAAATTCCTTTGCCTGATGGATATTTTTGTCTTTTTGATGAGATGATTCAAATCTTACAGAAGTTTGATCTCAGCATAAATTATCAGCTTGAAGAATCTTGGTATGATACTCGAAAAGGCGGAAAACGTTTTCTAGAGCCTGATATTAGTCTTGGAAGACGCTTTTCTCAAATGTTTTCTAGTGATTTTAAGAAAGAAGATGAAAAGTATAATTCTTTGTATCAGGATCGATTATCTAAGGGGACTTCTAGAAAGTTTTGGACTAGGCAATTAATTGATTTAAAATGGAATCTAGATAAAGCATTAATTGAAAGAAATTTAAGACGTAAACATTCCCGTTTATTTAATAATTCTGATCCAGATTTGCCGATTTCAGAGAATAAAATTGATAGAAGAAAGTATCACTTTAATCCTTCTCCTGATAGTGGTCGTGACCCTAACTCAGTTGAACCTGCATTTTGTTATTCAAATGAGTATTCAGCTTTATTTTCTGATTGGTTAAGAGATGTTTTCTTTAAATTTATTTGGAGAGATTATATTTTAGAGAGAGATAGTGAAGGATGGCAAAAAAAAT
>JBKJKY010000068.1:0-41179 GCA_046597175.1 Parcubacteria group bacterium | reverse complement strand
CTTTTTTTTTAAGCTCTGAATCTCATCAATGCCCTGCTTTTCAGTAATCCATCCGCTGTCATAAGCTTTTTTGATCTCCTCACGAGTCTTGAATCCGGTGGTTTGCTTTGTCGCCGGTACCACAGGAGCACCCGCCTTGGCACCGCTTTCTATTTCATACCGAGCAGCCTTCTCATCCGATCCGAAAGGAACGCCATCAATCGCTCCGTTCAGCCAAGACAACGGGCTTCGATGATTAATGACCACTTCCTTCAGGAGTTCATTTCGAATGTCTTGCTTAACTTTCCAATCGTTGCGCTGAGCGTCAGGAATAGCCTCAAGCCTAGATGAATAAGCCGATACAAATTGATTCAATGCGTCCTGCTTTTTAACAATCACTTCTTGAGAATCTGTTTCTCCAATGTGGAAAGGTTCAAGCTTCCCAGCCTCAGTAGTTGCATCCTTAATCGCCGCCGCAAATCCAGGAGTCTTTTCCTTACCCGTCTTCCTTAGCTCATCCTGATCCTTAACAAGATTCTGGTATTGTTGTGGCGAAACGTCATAGCGGATCTCAAAGAGATTTTTCTCGAGGAAATCTTTCTTCGACATGCGCAAGACTTCGCCATACTTGCCAGCGTACTCGGCATCGGTTTTAATCTTGGTCATCACCGTAAGCTTTTCCGTCATTTTCTGCTTTTCTTCAGGAGAAATAGGTAAAGTAGCAATCGTCGCCGCGCTGGGCGCTGTGTAAAATTGATTCCAGCCGCCTTCAGTGGCTTTGCGCTCCGACTGAGCTTGCGCTTCGGTGCGGATCGACATTTGAGCCCGCGCACCCGCAAGAGCCTTTTCCTTCTCATCGGGAGGAAGGTTCTGCTTGTCGATCGAGGCAATCACCGTTTCAAGAGTTGCGCCAGGCGCGGCAGTCTCACGCATGATGATATCGGCATTCCTCAAATCTTTGACTTGTCCCTGAAGTCGTTTCTGCAAAGTGATGATATGCTCACCTTTCCCAAGGTTGCCGATATGCGTTTCAAGAAATGTGAGCGCACCCACTGGATCAGTAGCGGATTTCTCCGAGATGGCTTTCAGAAGCGTGCCTTGAATCGCCAACTTCACCTTCTCATCGATATCCCCACGGCCAGAGTTCAGCCGCCGAGTGTCAGCAGCGATCTCACCGAGTCGCCCCGTCACAAAATCAGGATCATTCATGTGCATCTGAATCTCTTCAACCGATCTATCCACGGACTGATTGAGAGTCTGCTGATGATAGGCATCCATCTGATCGCGCTCGAAGTTCTGAGACCGGAGCAAATGCTCTCCTGCGTACGATCCAAACACATTCGAGAATGTGCGCTTCTGGACATCATTCCCAAGGCTCTGCTCGTACTTCGCTTGAACCTTTTCAGCGTGCTCCTTGATGCGCGTGCTAGCGCCAAAGGCATCACTGCCTTTCAGAGAGTATTGCTCTTGCGCGAACTGATTCATTTCGGCTCGCGCCGTGTTCATCTGGCCACGAACAACATCCTCGTTATCCCGCTCCTGAATGTTCACCGCGATATTGCCAGCCGTGTATCCTGCACGGCCTAAGCCTTGACTGAGAGCTGAAAGTCCTTCTGCTTCATTACCACCGAATGATGCCGCCGATGCATTGGCAGACATCGCATTGGCTGGCAGATCGGCATTGCGCACCTGCCCGACATTATATTGCGGGATGGTTGGCATGATTACATGTAAACTTGTTGGGCCTTAATGCTTGCAGGACGTCCAGAACCAGAAAATGCACCCGCTTGTTTTGCAGAGCTATATTGACCGACAAGTTGAGAGCCACCAGCTAGGAGAGATCCGCCCGCTTGGAGCATTCCACTACTGTTCCGCATTGTTGCAAGATTGGCTCCCGCTCTGTAATCAGCCGATTGATTACGCACGCCCCATGCTTGAACCGCAGCATTGTTGCGGATCGTCTGAGCATCCAGATCGCCAAAGCCCGCCGTGTCTTTTGTGACATCGAGCGATGTGCCATCGTCGACGAGTAAGCCGGTATTGGCAAAGCCAGCCCTTTGCGTGCCGATCATTTGCTGAACCTTTTGACGGTGCACCTTTTCGTCGATTGCACCTTGCTCTTCAACTCGGGTGGCTTGAGCATTGGAGTTCTCCGCGTTGCGGTTCATCACCGCCGCGTTGTAATCGTTCGCTTTATTCTGAGACTCGTTTTGTTCGTAAGCGGAATAAACCGACGTAGCCGTAGCTGCCGCCGTTAAAGCTAAACCAGCGATTGCTATAGCTGAAGCTGCTTCACACATAAATTAAATTGAAAACCGATGGAACGGCAATCTAAGGACGCCGTAGGGTTCTGGTTTCTCTAGCTTGAAGCCAAGCCACTTGAGCCAACGAATTGACCGCAGCTGTCGCGCGTCGATGTAATTTGCCAAGATGGGAAAGCTCCGCCTCATTTCCTGTAGATAGTACCTTGAAGATTTGACGATTTCTATACCCGCATAATTAAGCTCCTTTGAGCCCATCATCCACGGCACGCCCGTATCCGACATCACGCAAGGTGAAGCCGCCCCAAAGACGCAGAAAGGCACCTCATCCTTGAACGCCGTCCAGCACATGACGGAATGCTGAAAGCTGAGCCTCATTGCTTCCGTTGGATCTCGTCCGGTAGAAGCTTCGATCTCCCGTAAATCAGAATCCCTCAACCTTAAAGCCAAGGATTCGACATGCTCCAAGGTTGTGACTTCATGCCCATATTTAGAAGCGGCCATTGGATATTTGAGGAATGACCGCGCCAATTGTAAAGGGAACAGGGCTACGCACTTGCATGAAAACCCGAGCCTCAGTCAGATCCCCTGGGGGAATTGAGACAATCTTTGGCCCAGTATAGAGCCGAATCGGATCGCCATAATCTTCGTCCGTCCTGAATTTAGCCTCAACAAGATGATCTTCATCAGGGCCAATCCAAAGCTCGCGAGTATTGCGCAGGTAAACAGTAACGCTCGCGATGTCTTTGATCTTATCCTGCACTGACCCCGCCTGCGTGGGATAATCAAAGCCGAGAGTGTAAAGGTCTGAGGTGTAGGCGATACCAATATGAAGTTTACTTGCAGCCGCAGGAAGCGTGATTGCGCCACCTGTCACCAGTAAATCCGTCATGACGTTGCCGTCAGCAAACGCGACAAGAGTTTTCCCCTCGAGATGGTACAAGCCGCTGATCGACGTTGTGCTCATGCGCCATGCACCAGAAGCAATAGCCGTTAAGGATGGGAAGATATTTATGATCGTGGCTCGTACTACTGTGGTCGAAGTGTAGGCCGTAATGAGAGCCCGCGCCGTCAGGTAAAGGGGGATTCCATTGTCATCCAATGCGCCCGTGGCGTACCTGTAATGAATGTAACGCCCGACATCGGTCGCCGCGAACGTGGCCGAACCAGCCGTGAAGACTACCGCCGTTGTGCCTTGAGTGAGTGCGCCAGTTCCAGGAGTGAGCGTAACCGCCCGCGATCCGTCATAGGTCAATCCGCAGTCGACAAAATAAGCGTCCTCAATATCGATGAAAGTGCGAGGGTGCAACTTCTCAATATACCGCTTGGTTACGCTATTGATCGTCCTTTTAACGATGAAGTAAACATCATTGGTTCCATCAGTTGTCTGGATGGAAGCAGCGCTCTCAAATGTTCCGTCCGTATCCATGACACACCATCCATTAACTTGATGTTCCTTGTTGTAGGCTAAAACGGGAGCATCTCCGTCAGATCTCACAGTCCACACGAGGGAATCGGGCTGCCTCGCGTAGCACCATTGGCTGATCTCGTAAGTCTCAAAGAGATGCTGGGCAAGAATCGTTAAATCAGATCCCTCATATCCATCGGTGGCAAATGAGAATAGAAGATCGCGCACACGCTTATTGGAGCCGTCGACAAAGAGCAACGTTGTTCCGATCTTGATAGGCTGGATATCAGACACTCCCCAGGAGCTTTGATCTTCCAGCTTTAAAGAAGTCGGTGTGTTCTCGCCAGGAGCAAGCTTAAATTCACCGCCAGACGTTCCAATGATCAAATCGCGGAGCCGTTCCATCCATCGGATTTCATTCACCTGATCGGAGTCTACGCTTCGCTTGTAAGCGTCATCGTCCTGCACGGGAGTCGAGATATTATTATTTTGGAAGTCACCCACACGAGAGCCCCAAAAGGTTTGCGGTTCATTGTTTGTACGAGCAAAAAGGAGCCTCTGCTTGAAGAAGGCCGCGCATCCAGGATAGTTTCCCGCTGAACCAAAAGGGTCGGTTGCTTGAGGAGCTGAAGAATCGACATCAGCCACCAAAGCCGCCGTCAGGACAAAGGACAGTCCCACCGCATCACCCAGCCATTGGTAGATGCCGTTGACAGACTGATACACCGAATAGGAGTCAGCCCCAGTTGCCGCCGTCCATGAAAGGGTTCCCGTGTTGGTGCTCGCCACCGAAGTTGATGGAGCCGATTCGACACCCGCACTTGTCTTTCCTGTCACCGCATAGGAGATGGCCCCTGCTGACGTTGTAGCTAGGCCTGTAGGGGCCGCAATGGTTGATCCTGCCGTGACGAGACTTAACGTCCAAGACGTGTGTGCGGTGCGCGTAAGCTTACGGCGAGCATAGCTAGGATGCGTGATGAAGATTGTGTCAGCCGATTGTCTGAATTTGAGCAGAGGCAAATCCGCTTCCAGATAAGGAGTCGTGACCTGATATATTTCCGAGGCCGTCCCACCTGAAGCATATGCCGTGTACGCGGTGCTATTAATTCCCGAGAGTTCAAATGTATTGGCACCAACATTCACATTGGCAACGGTAAACTCCCGATTGTTGACCTGAACCATGCCAAGCACGCCCGAGATGATAACCCTGTCACCGTTTGCGTAGGTATCGGCGCCGACATAGGTCACCACCGCAGGATTGGCTTGAGTAATTCCAGAGATGACTTGCGCCGCCTCCGTGATCACGCCGCCGTCTTTAACGAATCGAATTACCTGATCTTCAAAGTCGAGAATGTAAGACTGAACTGTGGAAAATTGAAAGGGCACGAGCCGACCTACTTTGGTCGAGTCTTTGAGTTCAACGACATAATCCGTGCCGCCGCGATTGGAAGCGCCGCCGTGCACATGCGGATACATATTCCGCATGGTTTTGACCGCGGTTGCGTACTTGGCTAGATCGGTGCGAGGATCAAGGGAAGGCGACCAGCACCCCCCCGTGAAGGACCGTTGAGAGATGGAGACGGGCATCAGCGCGCCCTCACAAACGAGCTTGTGACTTCAGGAGCTACATGCCCTTCATTCCTGGTATTCGACTTTGCCATGCCGACCGCACCTGCATAAGCGCGAGCCGCTTGAGCCTGAAGCTTGTCATCGCCCTTCAAAGGCATGGCTAAATACATTGCCAATTTCCAAGCCAGAGCTTCAACGAAAAGGAAATCATAAGCCGCTGTGGTTGTAATCTTGGCAACGTAAATCAGTTCGGCTTCTTCGATCATGGTCATGATCACTGGAGCCGTTCCAGCAGCATTAGTTCCAATCTCGAATGGCAACCGATCCTCTTCTGAATCGCTGGCAGAGTTGTAAATTTTATCTGCCCGAAGACAATCCGCGGGATATTGGTAGACGTAATCAAACCCGCTCACCGTCTCCGTAAGGAGAGCAAGTGCAGCTTGCTTGCGAGCCCAGCGTGGAGAGATATCAGTTAAAGCCGAGTCTCGGCAAATTTCGTAAATATCCCGAAGAGTTTCCGCTTCCGTGGAACTCTCAGTGATACTTTCAATTCGCCCGCCCTTGACCTGGCGCAGCGCTAGATTGCAAATTTCCACTTGGTTCGCCATAAGAACAAACCGCCGTTAAACCGCTACTTGTTTTTGGCACCCTTCAAAGGCTTGCCAAGTTGACTGATAGCTACAGGCCCCTTTGAGCCGTCTTCAACTGGCCCCGAGGTATTCATTTGACTGAACGCCCTGATTTCAGGAGCTTCCTCGATCTTCTCTGGAGCCGAAGCTTCGAAGTGATCGGGAATCTTGGCCCCTGCTTTGATCTCCTGAGTTTCCCCAGGAGACCAAAGCCGACCATTACTGTCGAAACATGCTACTTTGCAGAAGCATTTCATTCGTCAGGACTAAGCGAAGTCAGTCGTTGCTACGTTTTTGTGACGATTCAGAACAATACCAGAGCTGATTTTGCCAGTGGTAGGATTCGTTCCGTTCACAGTGTAGTACAACCGAACATAACGATTCAGACCCGTAGGAGCGGGAGGCAAATCAATGTCGGCATTGATCACCAGCGCTGCCAAGAGCTTGTTCACTTTGTAGTGATCAACAAACGTCGAGTTGTCCGTCGAGGATTGCAGAATGAAATCCAAGGATGTGAGGGTGTTAAAGGCTTCGGTGAGGCTGCAATAGAATCGCAGTGCTTCACCATTGCCTACATCAGCAGCCGCACCAGTATCATAGACATTGGTGGAAGCTGCACTAGCCGTGATGGCTTGAGCAGAACTGAATTGTGCTTGTGCATCGATAATCATATAATTTGATTTCTTGTTAGAGAGTTACTTTCCAATTAGGAAACAGTGGCCTCAGTGTTGAGGAGACCGTCGCAACGCTTCACAGGGATGCCGTCGAACGACATCACGGGTTTGCCCGAGACAGTATCAAGGTTGAGGTTGCTTGCTACGCGGTTAGCAATCTGGCGGCGCAAGAAACTCTTGACCGTACGATTGCAATAAAACACCGCTTTGCCCATGGAGAGCGAAGGCATGATTTCAACAGCCTGGCTCATCAAGTCGATCAAGTCGCCACCGGTAGCAGCGTTCTTGGTCAGGGTTGATCCTTTGATGTTCGCGATACGAACGACATAACGCCAGTCGCGTAGAGTTAGACCGCAATCCCACTTGAAGTGAGTGCGATAACCTTCCATGCGGCCAGATGCTCCGTCAGCGTTCTCAATGGTAACCTGACCTTTGTCAGTCACAGAGAGACCGGCTTTCGATCCTTTGGGATAGATGCCGTGGATCGTGTTGTCGCCCCAACATACCAGCCAGATGGAGGTATTGTCAGAAGCAGCGCCGCCGCCAGGGATGATGTTTGAAGCATTCTCAGCAGCCAAGCTGTTGTACCGAGAAGCGAGCCCCATGAAGCGCTCGGGGTTGGTAGCCGTGTTGCCGTAGAACAAGGTCGACGCGAAGGAGATGTTCATCCCCTCGATGTGACCGCGATCTTCAGAGAGACGAAACTCAGCGCTGTTCCCGTTAAGGTCAGCAAGAGCTTTATCAACTTCCGAGTAAGCTTCGAGCATACCGCAGCTGTCAGTCACCTGAACCGTACGGCTCTTGGTAGGCTGAACGCCGTAGTTCAGCAAGCGCCAGGTCGGAGAAGGCAGACCAGAGCGGATCGTGGTTCTGTGACCTGTAGGCAGATTGCCTTCAGACCATTGCATGTCTTCGAGGATTTCATTGTTCTCACTGAGGATCTCGACGATCTTTGAGATTTTGCCATCTCCGTCCGTACGTTTCGCAACGTCGACGAGGGTGGCCCGAGTTGTGCCGATTGTAGCCATATAGTTTTATTTTTGATTGTTACTGATTTTGAGACGGATAGAGGACTTGCGCCGCGCTCTTTGAGCCAGCGTTGACATCGGCATCGATCATTCGATCTTCGCCGAGAGCCTTTCCGAATTTCACAAATGCTTTGAAAAGCGCGGGGTGATCACCCCAACCGCTGTCAAACACCTGCTTGAGTTCTGGAACACCTGCAAACCGAACGGCCCTTAAAGCCATCTCCCGCGATTGCGAGAAATTGGAACCGCCAAGCTCCTTATCGGTTTTGATTTCTGTGACCCACTTAGTCCGAGCTTCCGCCCAGGACTTGGTTTGAGCCTCTTGAATCCCTTTTGCGGTCTTCTCGACAAGCTTGCCCCCAAGGTCAGCGAATTTCTGAGCTTGCTCTTGTGGCAGGTTCAGTTCTTTCGCGACGGTTGAGAGTTCTGTGACGAGATCCGCATCTAGCGTTACGCCTTCGGCAGCTTTGAACTCATACTTTTCAGGAGCGCCTTCCGCTTTGCCTTCTTTCGCCTTTTCCCCTGCGGCTTTCTGCTTTTCAGCATCGGCATCAGCGGTAGTGGCGGTGGTAGGTTTGGCTTCAATCCCATCAGCAGCTTTAGTTGCATCAGTAGATTTTTGAGCATTGTCTTGATTCGCTTGAGGTTCAGCAACGAGAAGAGTCTCGCTAGCGTTTACGTCCGTAGTCGTTCCAGCATCAGTGTTATTTTGTGTTGCAACTTGGTCGGCCATAAAATTGGTTTGCTTTCAGTTCTATCAAAAAAGATTCGCTTGTATATGACCCCGCCACTTATCGCAGGATGAGTTCAGGAATCTTTTCAGGGCACACAAGAGCTACGTCATTGAAAAATAAGAGAACGAAATCTCGTTTACCCTCATTGTGGAACGTGAAGGAATTGCCAGTCATCGCAGTCGTGAACATCTTGCCTTCATCCAGAAGCCGCTTAAAAAAGCGCACGCCTTCAGGAGTTGAGAGAATGGCTTTGATATCTTCTAATTCCCGCTCACGGCGCTTGTCTTGGAGATCTTGATGAAGGACTTGATCGTCATCCTCCGTGACAACACGATTTTTATTTTGCTCCATAAATTAGCGACGAGGAGCAGCAGCCCCACCAATACCGCCGAGTAGAGCATCAAGGGCGGTTTTACCTTGATCGCCCACGGGAGTCTCAGAAGCGTTCTTTACAGACTTTGAAATTGTCTCAGCATTCGCCGCTAGCATTTGCGCTTGAGCATCTTTTTGTTTTTTCTCCATCATTTGACCAACAACATCGTCAGACCGGACAACTTTAGGAGCGACCCCGAGCGCCGAAGCGTATTGATCAATGGACTCGTCGAAATCAATCTTCATGATGCCAGACTGTTCAGCCGCCATCTTGGCTTGAGCAGCTTGACCAACAAATCCGACGAGTTGCTCAATGGGCGCTGTAGCAACCATCTTCTGCGCTTGCGCCAGGAGAGAGATATACTGAACCTTGAGAGGCATCCCGCTTTGCAGCTCTGGAGGAATAGGAGGTAGTAGCTGCAGATCCGTCATGATGTTAAAGAGACGGTCGACAATCAGATCCATGGACTCGGATTGTTGACGCTCAATGATCGGCCCGAGCATCATCAGCTTTTCCTCGTGCCGTTTGGCCACCTCGAAAGCCGTCATAGACTTGTCGGCCTGAATCACCGACATGAATAGATCGTTGAAAAAGAAGCCACGAATACGGCGCTCAACTCGTTCAATCTCGAAACCCATTTGCTGAAGGTTCGGATTGACTAGGTATGCAGGAGAAAAGCTTTGCCCGCCTTGCGCTACGTCCACCCAATTGACGCCACCTGCGACTGTGGTTGCACCTTGATTCCTGAGCGAGGATGGCCCGTTCATTGGAGGGTTCACCAACTTATCCAAAGCCATCAGCTTTTTCTCTTCCATCTTCTGAAGCATTTTAACGTCACCGAGAGCATCCATGGCAGGAGAACTTCCGTAGGTATCAACACCTGTGACTTCCCAACGGGGAGCAATGAAAGGGATTGAGCCGTAACCAGATTCTTTCAAGACGAGATCTTCGCCGTCGCCCGAAAGTGGATAGTAAATTGACTTAAATTCTTTGCCGCGATAGTCAGCGCGGTCTTTATCGACGTCCTCGTTTTTCTCCACGACATGCTGAACTTCAAAACGTGTATCAAGTTGACCCGAGTTAAGAGCTTGGATCACGTTCTTTGGTAATCCTTCGAGCCGCTTCTCGCCTTTGCCGAACTTCTCGCGCATTTGAGCCGCCGTCATGGAGAACTGCCGATACATGGCGTTCGGCCTGTAACGAGAATCAAGCGCCAGGCAGTACTCTCCGATCGTCATGGGCCGGCATCGGATAACCGTGTCGAGATCCTCCTCAATGAACATGGCAGCCGTACCGAACGCACCGAGTTCCCAATAGAGATAATGGATTGCCCCGTAGAAATTGGAGCGCTGAAAGATCCCAAGCATCAAAGTTTGAACGGCATGGAGCCATTCACGCACGGGCGAATACTCTGCAAGATCCTCATCGGCAACGGTGAGCATGAACCAAGGACGCGAGGGAGAAGTCAGACCACCTTGCAATCCACCTGCTAAAGTTTTGAGAGCTTGAACCGCAGATCCATTGATGATCTTCTGGTGCTTTTGCTGGCCCTGTTGAATGAAATTGTCAGTCTGTTCACCCATCAAGTTGCGACCACGCCGAGGAACTAGATGTTCAGCGATATCCTGCCAGTGTGGCCGATAGTCAGCTTGCTCATTGCGCAGCTTAGCGTACCGCTTCCGGTAGCATCCAGTTTTCGAACCCTCGATTGATTCGTGGGACATGGAGAAATTAAGCCGTCTCGCCCAGGAGCGACGCCTTCTTGGTTACCGCAGGATCCTGCACCCCGAGAGGAGAACTGGATATCAAAGACTTATTTCCCTGAGCGAGAGACGCACGCTTCTGTTCATCGGATCGCGCCTGCGTCGACCTCACATTGTCCTTTGTCGGATCAATCAGAGGAGGAGGAGTGACCGGAGCAGGAAGGGGAGGAGGAGATTTTGAGCCGCCGAAAAGACACATAAATAAAAGAAGGTTGCCGCCATTATTCCATTTTTGTTGTGCCTTGTATATGACCCCAGGTTCAGGTATGGAGTGCAGGCATATGAGTGAGCAAGACGACCTAATCAAACGCATCAAGGAAACCTATAAACACCTCAAAGAGTTGCGACGTCAGCTCAACAAACTGGAGTGGTGAGGAGTGGGGCGAAGCGCAAGTACACGTTCGCAATTGAGACTTGGAAGCACACGAAACTTTAAGCCAAGACGTCGTAATCGCTGATACACTTGCCAGAGTTCCTCGAATGCTGCCCTTGGTCGGAAAGCTTCTGCACAGGATAAGCGAAGGTCAGGTACAATCCCGCAGCTAAATCAGGAGACGGCAAGCCTCGCGACTTCATGTCAGGCCCGCTTTCGATGCACAGCTTATCGCCCGCGCTGAACCAGTACATCGGAGCGCATAGATCATTCTCGAGCCCTTGCTCTTGAGGGAGGCAACCACCTTCTTTGAGCCACAACCGCAGGTAGTCCCACATTTGCGCCCGCATATTCGAATACTTAGGATTTACTGCCTTCGCTCCCGATATAACGGGAATCAGGTTTGAAAACCCGAGAGCGCGAATCCGATCCGTAACGCCGCCACCAACGCCATTATCATCGATAAATACCATGTCTATTTTTTCTGCTAGCATGTAGTGAACGACCTGATCGGCAAGTTGTTGAGTATCAAGGTTTCGGAAGATGTACGGTTTGAAAGCTTGATGCCCTTGCCGCATGAATAGCACGCTTCGATCGTCTCCATGCCTAGCCACATCCACGCCCATCACTCGAGGAGCATAATGGTAATCATTCCGCACCAGTGTCCGGTTGCAGGCAGCAATGACCAAATCCAACGGGATGAACGCATTCACCGCTGCCGCCGCAAAGTCGCATTCAAACTCTTGAGCAAATGTAGGAGGAGCCATCTCCTTGCGTGCCTGTTCCACTTCAGCCGCAGGAATCGCTTGCGTATCAGAGACTCGTTTCAGATCGGCAAACCATTCAGGATCTTTCAGCGCGTGATTGTAGAGTTCTGAGAATAGATTCAGCCCCTTTGGGGTGCCGATGAAAATTGCCCAGCCTTGACGGTCAGTGAGAGCAGGACGAACAATTTCGCCCCAGATCGGCGCTTTCATGTCAGCTACCTCATCGAGAACGATTCCATCGAAGTATAAACCGCGGAGAGTGTCAGGATTGTCAGCACCGAAGAGGCGCACGGTATTCCCGTTATTCAGCATCACAGTCAGTTCCCCCTCCTTGATAACGGCGTCAGGTATTTCACGCGCGAACTTCTTCAATATCTCCCAGCAAACTGACTTGGCTTGGCCGTAAAATGGCGCGACGTAGGCGAACCGTGCCGCAGACTTCTTACACTTCATCGCTCCCAAAAGAAGCTCCATGACCGCAAAAATCGTTTTCCCAGCCCGGCGATGCCAGACCAGCACAGAGAACCGTTTCAACGCATTATGAGCCGCCCTTTGATGAGGCCGCGGAACATACGAAAGTTTGATGTTCATGCTTTACGAACGGCTCCTATGGTGGACACCGCTACATTCATGAGACGTTACGTAGGTAACCCCGCAGCAAAGGCACTTTTTCAAGCCTTCTGCCCGATATAGAGCAGGATCAAACGTTTTCGACTCATTCGCTTTGGCATATTCCAAAGACTTTGCCGTGATAGGTGTAGCCTCAAGAATAGAGCGCTCCCAAACCCTGACAACCAACGCCACGTCTGCAAGAGCGAAACCTCGGAGCGCACGCGCAAAATGATGGTTATGCTTATCGGCGAGACTCAATCAACACCTTCCGCGTAAGGATCAATCACGTTTATCGTTCCTGAATGCTCAACCTTCTGAGGAGTGTCAGAGAGACCAAACGACCGCCTGGCCAAGTCATCAATCTTCGACTCAGCTTGAAGCATAGTGTTGACGTTCAATAGGTCGATGAGTGGGCGCCCTTGCTCATCAACTGCAAACTGCTCAACGCTTGCATCGATAATCCCACGGGCCTTTTGAGCTCGCGTAAGAGTGGCAGCAACCCATGAAAGCGCACCCATTGCCAGGGCATCAACCACTTTTGCTTCAACTTTACTTTCAATCTGCTTCTTCTGAAGACTCCATTTCTCCCGCATAGCCCTACCCATGAGTGTGCTCTCAGGAACGCCAAATTTGACCGCCAAATCCCTTTGAGTCCCATCACCCCTTTGATACGCAGCCTTAATCTTCCGCCAATCAGGCTTTTTTTTAACTTTTTTCGCTTCGTCCATAGACAATATAAATTCGAGGTTTTAGAATCGGCAGAGCTACCCTTTTCGGGTTGCCTTCCAATAGTGTTCACAGACGTAGGTTTCTTTATCTACGAGAACCACAGGTGCTGGAGCAGGAACATCATAGTCCGCATAATTCGTGCTCGGTGCATGGCTGCAAATCCAATCCATGCAGCGGCAGAAGATGACGCCGAGGGAAAAGACGAGAATTAACGTAAATAAATCCATAGGGTTATTCTTCGTTGATCAGCCAGGCCGTTAAAATGTGCTGATCTTCTGGAGGATTCTCAGCCAGCTTGCGCATGTGATTTGCCGTTGAAAACTTGCTCATGCCTGAAATGTTCAGGTACACCTCCAAGTCTTTGGTATACAAAAATCGCTTGGCATCATCAGCAATGCGCTTGAGCCTGCGCGTGGCCTTTGCGCGATATCGTTCCTTCGCCTTTGAGTTCGCGTTTCCTGCGTGCATGTCTTCGATGGCGCAATGAATGACCTTGAGAACGAGAACCAAATGATTGCGCTCAATGTCGGGAGAGTGGGAGAGCGGGTCAGATGCACCGGCAGAATCGGGAGGGAACGGGGCAGACCTTCCAAGATCACGATGATGATGCACTATGATCGCCCCCACTTGCGCCGCTCATTCCACACCTCGAAGGATTCTTCGACCTCTTCTTCGAGAACCGCGGGAGGCTTGGCGGGAACGGGAGGAGATTCATCCGAGCGAGTTCGATGGAAGTGCTGCCAGATGAGGGAGACGACCGCCGCACCTATCAACGCAAGTGCAAGGGTAACGACAATTGAAAAGGCTATAAGGAAAACCGTGGGTGATGTCACGGGTTTGAAGATATGCACCGACCGCTTTCCTATTGTCAATCATTCGGACTATTTCAGACTAATTTAACATTTAATACTGTTTCTTTGTGTTGAAGAGTGAGTATTATAGTTCCCCATGGAACAAACCTTAAAACTCACTTTCTCCTATGAGGAATGACTTTTCTTGGTTCAAAAACTTGGAAATCGCGCTGTTAGCTCAGTGGTAGAGCATCACCTTGACACTCCTTAATTTGAACCAAAAACTTCACTTTCAGACTAAAAAACGGACTTTTTTCACGGTAGAGCAACGCCATTTGGTAGAGCACGGAAACTTTTGAAATTTCATTGAACTCATACTATTTCAGACTATCCAGACTAATTCTGACTAAATGAAACGTAAAATTCCACATGTGTTTGAGGTCTCGGAGCATGGTTCAAAAGCTTGGATTATGGACGGCCGCTATCACGTTTACAAGCAAGACAATGGCGAGGTCAGGACGGGCCGAAAGGAACGCTTTAAAACAAAGGCTGAGGCGCAAGGTCGAGCTGAGGCCGTGTTCAATGAGGTATTCCAGCCCGCCATTGTTGGGCCGAGCTTGAGCCCTGCCGAGACTTTGGACGCACTCCGAGCCACTGAGCTCCTACGCATTCACAACGCATCCCTGCTCAAAGCGTGCGAGTTCTATGCCGACCACTTGAAGGCGAAATCTAAAGCCAATATGACCCTGGCTAAAGTGGCCGAGGATTGGTTGAAGACCAAGGACGGCACAGGCATGAGAAAGCAGACTCGCAGCAACCTCAATACTCGCATCACCTCCCTGCTCGACCAGGAAGGCGCCACCAAGCTGCATGAGATTACCTTCAAAAAAATGCACGATTGGATTCACGCCCTACCTTTGTCCGTCCTGGCGAAGCAGGACTACAAGAAAACCGCTTCAGAAATGTTCGAATGGTGCATCTTCCCTAACGAATGGATTACGGTCAACCCATGCTCGTGCATCAAATTCAAGGAAGTGTACCAGGAGAAGGAAGTGAGCATCCTCACTGTCCCCGCAGCAAAGGCTCTCTTTGAAGCTGCAATGGCTTCTAACGCGGATATCCGACGCTATGTGGTCTTGTGCCTATTTGTTGGGTTGCGCCCGTCTGAGGCCGAAAAGGCGAGCCGCGGCGACATCCAGGACAACGGATCTGTCCGCGTCCATGCCGGCAAGACGGGCCGCTTTAGGTACGTTAAAATGGAAACGGGCGTTGAGAAGCTGCTCACCGCCAAGATGCCTGGAGAGGAAAAATGGTCGGGCCCCTTGATCCAGCCGAACTTTCGAAACCGATGGGACGCTCTCCGCGTTCAGCTCGGGTATAAGGTTTGGTTGGTCAGGAAAAAGCGAGTCGACGGCAAGCAGGTGTTCTACGCAGACGAGGCGGCACTCGCCGCGGATCGTGCAGAATGGCCTCATGACGTAATGCGACACACCTACTGCTCTTACCACCTGGCTGCATTCCAGAACGAGGCGCTTACCGCCCACATGGCGGGCCACGACGTTAAGGTTTTAAGGAAGCACTACCGCCGCCCTATTCCTCAGAAGGATGGATTGGCGTTTTGGGAACTGATCAAGCCTTAGGTTGAACTCTGTGCTGCCCTGCACGGATACCATCAACTATCGAACTCACAGCAGTCGAACTGATTCCAAGATCTCTAAGAGACTCCCCAATCGAGTTAGCATCCGTATCATCAAAGTTTGATTCTTGTTGCCGCTTCATTTCGATCATCTCCTTGAGCTTCTCACTGAGGCGAGCGCTCCCGAGTGAGACCTCTTCCCCGTATTTACGTACCCACAATAATGCCAGCCAGTTCGCGAAATCACGGCCTGGCCAAACGTAAACAATGGTCAACACAAACAAACAAAAAACCGGAGGCACCATAAGCACCGCGGCGATTCCTCCCTGGTTTTCAAAATCGGTGTTTCCACAAACCGACAAGCTGATGATGAAAAGGGCGATATTTATCAAGATGGCAAAGATTTTCATGTTTATTTTTCTTATTGATCAAATTTCTCCATCGTCAAAACATTGTGCGCACCTTGCGTTATAGGTCTTTCAATCCACGCCATCACCTTGTGTCCCAATGGCAAACCATCAAGCGCAGCCCGTAAACAATCCTTATCCAGCTCGCCAGCCCACCATTGCCGCTTGATCTCCTCCCAGTATTCGCAGTTCATGACCTCTATTGGCATCTGCGTGAAGTTGAACATCATTTGATCAGGATAAATGATCTTTCCACCTAAGCTGCGATCTCCGTTTGGCCCTTTGCGCCACCATGTTTTGGGATGATCTTTTTCTTATAAAGGTCATTAAGCTCTGGCCAGTAATGGTGGATCATGTAGTCAAAATGCTTGCGCTCGTCCGCGCTTTTTAGAGAGGCACGCTTGGCTAAAATGCCGTCGAGGAACGCACAGGATTGTTTCTGTTGAGCCTCACCGGTAAGCGCCTCCAAAATCTCACGACACCGCGCCTCATCTGGGACAGTCCCTTTTAACCAACTCCCAACATTGCCATATGTAGCGCGTGGGATACGGCGCACCATTTCGGCATTTTTCATGCCGTTTTTTGAAAGCTCTTTCATCTTTTTAGTAAATGGCTGCACTTCTTTCAAAAAAACAATAGTTGGCTTTTACCTATAAGGAAAAGAGTTAAAAGCGGATTGTATAAACTTTATAGTTGCATCACTATAAACTTCTCACTACACAAGTAGGTGTTCACCCCATACCGTAAACGGTGAGGGCGAACGGAGGACGAGAAACCTCTTAAAAAGATGATCACGGAACAAAACATAATAAATGAGTTGAACGCCTTAGCGTTGGGTTGTCACGGCACGTCAGTGCCTTTTCATCTCACCCTTTCTCGGGCGTTGAGGCGTTCAACTCATAAATTGGTTTTGGACCTATTTCTCGGCAGGTCGGCGTTCGCTCGCCACTTCTCGGGCACTCAAGCGAACAAGTGGCAGCATACCACATAAATCCGCAAAAGCAAACACAACTTAACACAATTACACACATGAGATTCGATAAGCCAATTTTAACCCTCCCCGAGTTTTGCCAGGAAACCGGCCTGCACCGCAACACAGTTGATCGGTTCATCATCAAGCGCGGCAAGGTCACCTACTCACGCAACGGGCCTCGCGGCCGTATTCGCATCACCCGTGAGGATGCTGATCAATTCCACAGTCACAACACCATCAAAGCCACAGCTTACGGGAAAGGAAAGGCAGTATGACCCTCCTCGACGCAGCCGCCATTGTTTACCGGACAACGCCGAAGCCCATGGGCGACCGCCGGCAATGTTTCACCTGTCCCGACTTAGAGTCTCACAAATACCCAATCGTGCGCACGGTGAACATCGCTGGCGAACAATACTGCATCTGTTCTCAGTGCGCCAACTCCCAACTCATCGACGCCACCCTTAAACACGAAGCCACCCTATGACCACCCACGACCTCGACCTTTTCGGCATCTACGCCGTGACCATTGCGCTGCTGATCGCTGACGCCTGTTTCTCATTCCTGCTCTGAAATCTATGAGTCGCGCCCAATTCATTTACGAGACACCTGAGACCGACACGCAGGATTCGATCACGCTCCATATCGCTGCGGATTACTACGCCGCAAAGTCCACCCAGGATGACGGCGACGAGTTTGAGATTCTCAAGGCCACGCTCGATGACGGCACGGCTTTCACGGGTGATTTGGATGAAGCCGACGTTCTCGACCAATTTTTAGACAGCATCCGCTGCTAACCAACAAAAAAAGAACGGGCCGCTCATCACAGCGACCCGCTCAACAATAACAACCACACTGACTGACTTATGACAACAGCTACCAAAACCGCAGTAAAAAGCAAGCTTCTTGCTAAATCACCGAAAGCCGCCGAGCCATCCAAGCCGAAGATTCTTATCTACGGTAAGCCTGGAGTTGGCAAAACTTGGACGAGCTTAGACTTCCCAAGCTGCTACTATATCGACACTGAGGATGGCGCGAACCTCGCGCATTACACGGACAAGCTTGAGAAATCGGGCGGCGTGTACATGGGCCAATCTGATGGCTCACTCGTATTCTCCACCGTGCTTGATCAGGTCAAAGCGTTGGCCACGGAAGACCACGCTTACAAAACGCTGATCATCGACTCCATCACAAAGCTTTTCAACGCCGAGGTTGCCCGTGAGGGTGAACGGTTGGGAGATAAGAACGCCTTCGGAGCGGATAAGAAGCCCGCCATCGCAATGATGCGCCAGCTTGTTAATTGGCTCTGCCGGTTGGATATGAACGTCATCTTGATTGCCCATGAAAAGGCTCAGTGGGGAATGGATTCAAAAGGTGATCGCTCTGAAATCGGCGTCACTTTCGATTGCTGGGACAAACTTGAGTACGAGTTGCACCTTTGTTTGAACATCCAGAAGCGCGGGCCTGCACGCATGGCCACAGTGAAGAAGTCGAGACTCACCGGCTTCCCTGACGCCTCATCGTTTGAATGGTCTTACACCGAGTTCGCCACGCGCTACGGCAAGGATGTAATCGA
This sequence comes from Parcubacteria group bacterium, assembly GCA_046597175.1. Lineage (GTDB taxonomy): Bacteria > Patescibacteriota > Minisyncoccia > Phycocordibacterales > Zambryskibacteraceae > CAYLHJ01. The sequence goes on along the minus strand of JBKJKY010000068.1, from coordinate 22,900 downwards.
GGCCAAGTCTAACAAAATCGCTCTCGCCACCACCGAAGAAGTCGCGGAGGTCAAACGCCTCTTGGAAGTCATTAAGATTCCAGAGGATGACATTGCGAAGTGGATGACCAAGGCGGGCGTCACCGCTTTCGATGAAATGGACTCAGCAACCATCGCGAAGATCGAAGCGTTTTTGAAATCCAAGCTCACTAAGTAACTTCACATAAACCAAATATACCAATGAAATTCACACCACAGACCGAAGAACAGATTGCGCTCGAAGGGCTTATTAAGAAAGGAGACTACAACTTCGAGGTTATCAAGGCCGAAGAAAAACCTTCCAAGAACACTGGCCGCCCCATGATCCAGCTCACCGTCAAAATCTTTCCCGACGATGGCGCGGATCGAATACTAACGGATTACCTGACTGAAGGCATGGCATTCAAAGTGCGTCACTTCTGCGCGGCCACAAACCAAATGCAAGAATACGAGGCTGGAACTCTCGGATCCGACGAATGCGTCGGTAAGACTGGCCGCTGCAAGGTTGGAATTGAAACAGATCCGACAGGCCAATATCAGCCGAAGAATAAAATCTCCGACTATCTGGCCGACCCTAAAGCCGCGCCCGCCGCATCGGCGTCAAGGCCACCCTCCACGGCATCTAAGCCATCTGCCGCGCCTGCGTTGGAGAATGACGATATCCCGTTCTAACCCTTTGGCGTTCCACGCCTACCGCTGGGGCCAAAGTGCCTCCTCACGTCGGGTGCGTTAAGCCTGACACCAATTTTTATGACACTCTTCTACACAAAGCTTTTCACAACGATTACAGATTCGACCATCTGGTCGGAGCCTAATCACGTTCGGATTTGCTGGGTAACGATGCTTGCTATGTCAGACCAACACGGAGAAATCCTCGCCTCAATTCCTGGGTTAGCTCACCGCGCCCGTATCACTTTGGAAGAAGCTCAAGATTCGCTTGAAAAATTCCTCTCGCCAGATGCTTTTTCACGAACACCAGACAATGAAGGCCGACGCATTGAAGAGATCGAAGGTGGATGGAGGCTTTTGAACCATAAAAAGTACCGTGATGTCAGAGATGAAGAAGAAAGGAAAGAGCAGTTGAGGGAGGCTCAAAGACGTTTTCGGGAAAAGTCGCGTAATCATTGCGTAATCACGTGTAATCAAAATAATCACAGTAAGCCACAGTCATCCCATACAGATACAGATACAGATACAGATACAGAAGAGAAGAGTAGCCCTGTCGGGGCCGCAGCCAAGCCGAAAAAGGAATCAAAGAAGGTTTCGGATGAGGAATTTTTTGCCGCCCTAAAGTTGAATCAAGGTTATGCGGGCATAGACATCGACCGCGAGCTGGCCCGAATGGACGCTTGGCTTTTAACCCGCCCCAGCAAGCAGAAAACCCGCCGTTTCATCGTGAACTGGCTCAACCGTTGCGACCACCGCCTGCCGCCACAAACCCCAGGCGCAGCCGCTAATACCTGGTAACTCCCATGAACACCCAAATCAACCTCCCGCCAGCCCCCACCGGAATGACGCCTTCAATTAACTTTCAGGTCGAATTGCATCAGAGAGCCATGCGTGAGCGGTTTTGTGAAATCTGCCCTCCCTTGTATCGGGACACGGATAAAAGTCGCTTAGATGGCCTAATGCTCGCGAATACGATGGCATTCAAACGGGCATTGAATCGCGGTTTGATGATCGTTGGCGAATCTGGAAAGGGAAAGACCCGTTGCATGTGGCTGCTCATCCAGCGGTTGCTTTGCGTTGAGGGCGTACCTGTTCGCGCCATCAACGACACCCTTTTCTCGGTGGAATACTCGAAGCGTCTCGGGAATGGAACTGCCGAGGATTGGATCGATCGCCTTTCCCGAGTGTCAGTCCTTTTTATCGACGACCTTGGCAAAGCTGCCCCCACGGCACGCCACAAGGAGGCTTTCTACAGCGTCTTGGAAGCACGATCGGCCAACATGCTGCCCACGCTGATAACGACCAACTACGGAAAGGATGGATTGCTGGCGAGGTTTGGAGCGGATGACGGCGCGGCCATCGTTCGGCGCATCGTGGAATTTTGCGAAATCATCAAAGCGTAAATTTATGAGCATTCATCAAAACTCACTCAAAGCATTCACCGAGTCGCAAGACCAACTCAACCGACGCGAGAAAGAGATCCTGGGCGCGCTGCACATGGGCGCGAGGATGACGGATCGTCAGATCATGACCGCCCTTGGTTACAACGAGCCAAACGCTGTCCGCCCGCGCATCACGAATCTGATTGACGATCTATGGGTTGAGCAATGCGGCGACCAAAAGGACGCGCTCACGCAGAAGACCGTCCGCATCGTTCGCGCCTTGGCCGTGTGGGAACGCGCCGCACGGATTAGACGCGCTCAGGAAGCTGCAATGCAGCCGCAGCTCAATCTTTTTCAAGTTTAACCATCATCACATAACAAAAACACACCATGAGAACAGCACACCTTAACGCAGAACTGAACGAGCTAGAGACTGAAATCATCAAGGAAATCGGCATAGCCGTATCAGACCTTACAACACAAAGCTGGCCCCGCCTGTATTCGATACTGCGCGATAGCGACAACCGCAAGGTGGTCGTCTCGTTTGCAGTCGAGATTGATCACAGCGGAAACCGTCCGAAAGTCGTCACTCGCATCGCCTTCGCGGAGCGTCACAAGGATGAACGGGAAACGGTGATTCGAGATCCTCGCCAAACAGAGATGCCTCTGACCGACGATCAAACAACCGTAAGCGTGAAATTCAAATGACCTCAGAAATTGCAGGCACAAATGACGACTCAATCAAGATTCCCTTCGACGAGTGGCAACGGATGCAGCGCGAAAAAGCGGAGGCTACGCCGCAAGCGAAACTGGGTTCCGATGATATCGGCGACCTCTCAGAAACCAAAGTTTGCTATGGCAAGCCAGGGGGCAAGTTTTACAACACCACCTTTTCAGAAATTTGCCTCCGAGACTTGGACTGGCTTGTCGGGCAAACGTGGGTTCGTGAGCCGCTACGGTCGAAGCTCGTTAGTTATCTCAGCAAAACACCGATTCAGCGTGCGCTTGAAAAGGAGTTAAACCAATGAGCATCATTCCCGACAACATCCTAAAGCGTATGTCCACCGCCGACCGCGCCAGCTATCCGAAGCAAATGACCGCAGAGGAAGCTTTACTTCGATTCGAGGCCAAGAGCGAAAAGGAGTTACAACAACAGATCGAGGCTTTCTTAACCTTGCGTGAGGTGCTGGTTGTGCGGCAGCGCATGGATAAGAAAAGTAACGTGAAGGTTGGTTGTCCTGACATCTTGTTCGTTGAAGGTGGCATCGCCTACGCATTCGAAGTGAAGTTGCCAGGGAAGTTGCCGACTGATGAACAGGCTCGAGCCATGAAGCAAATGACAGAAAATGGCTGGCGTTGTTGGGTGGTCAACAGCCTGCAACAAGTGAAGGAGATTTTAGACCGATGAAAGCAAAACTCCTAGCATGGGCGTCAAAAAACAAAATGAACGAAATTGACCTTATGAACTTCCTGCAAGATCGCGGGTTGGTTGCGGATAACGCCGTCACCCTGGACGAGTGTTGCGAGCGCGATCTTGGCTTGTGCGCCTTTTACTCGCTCTCAAACTTTCGAGATCAACAGGAGATGGGCTTATGATCAAATCCATTATCGCAGCGGCCTTGATCTTATGCGCCGCCGCCCAGGCCGACGACGCCACGCTTCGCGGCACACTCCGAGCATCCTACACGCGCCCACCTCCACCCATCGTGATCCCATCCCATATCGTATGGAGCTACCGCGAGCCTGACATGGTGCAGCATGGTTATCTGTGGGTCAGCTATGGAGGGCTTTGGATTCGATGCCATGCTCCCGAAGCTACGGATGAGGAGATGGATTTTTTGTGGGTAATCGCGGGGAGGAAATCATGATCCTGCTCATCATCGCCCTACTTTTACTCACCGCGCTTTGCTGGCCGTACAAGCACGCGCCGAAACAACCACAACACCCCGTCCAGCATGAGTCGGATGGGTACACGACGGATGTTCGCAAAAGAACATCAAAATAAAAATCGCAGTAAATAAATAATCAAATGAAAACTAAAAAAACAATAATGATTCGGCAGGGTGACGTGCTGGTTAAATCCATCGAAGCTATGCCAAAAGGAACAGCTAAAAATCAGAAAAATCTCACGCTTGCACTTGGTGAGGTAACAGGTCACAGCCATGTGTTGGAAGTAGATGCTCCGGTGAAAGTGCTAGAAATGGACAATTCTATTTTCTTCACTACGACGGAGCCTGCGCAGATTACACATCAGGAACATGGGACCATCGATATTCCTGAAGGCATCTATGAGAAGGTGCAGCAAAAAGAATATGCGCCTGAGGCTATTCGCAATGTTTTAGACTGAGGAAAAACACATGAAAAAATATACACTCACAGACGCACACAGGGCAGAGCTAAAACCATGGGCTGACAAGTGGACTGCTAATGCAATGTCAACAAAAGCGATGGACGCCGAGGATAAAACTAAAATGGTGGAAGCCGTCAACGGATTATATGCGGCAGCAGGCTTGAAGTCTCCAAAGAATATTGTATTTGTTCCGTCTCCGTTCGTGCTGCGATTCGCGGGTGGTTTTGCGGCTGGTATTCTGCAGTCGAGAAAAGGTGATAGGTCCAAGCGCGATGCCACAGCCGCTGCAACAGCCGCTGCAACAGACGCTGCAACACGCTATGCAACAGAAGCTGCAACCCGCGCTGCAACACACGCTGCAACAGACGCTGCAACACGCGATGCAACTGACGATGCAACACACGCTGCAACATACGAGGCAACAGCCGCTGCAATAGATGCTGCAACATACGAGGCAACCCGCGCTGCAACACGCGATGCCACAGCCGCTGCCACAGCCGCTGCAACAGCCGCTGCAACAGACGCTGCAACAGACGCTTCAACATACGAGGCAACCCGCGATGCCACATCCGATGCAACACACGCTGCAACATACGAGGCAACAGAAGCTGCAACACGCGCTGCAACAGCCGAGGCAACACGCGCTGCAACCCGCGATGCAACTGACGCTGCGACATACGATGCAACATACGATGCCACAGCCGCTGCAACAGCCGAGGCAACAGAAGCTGCAACACTCGAGGCAACACTCGAGGCAACAGACGAGGCAACACGCGATGCAACAGACGCTGCAACAGACGAGGCAACACGCGCTGCAACATACGAGGCAACAGACGAGGCAACATACGAGGCAACAGACGAGGCAACACACGCTGCCACATACGATGCCACATACGCTGCGACACACGCTGCAACACTCGAGGCAACATACGAGGCAACCCGCTATGCAACAGTTGATGCAACACAAGTTGCGATAGACGGCAGTATGAAAAATTGGTTTTATTGCGGGGACTTAATGAAACTCAACCAACTAAGCAAAATCTTGCATCAACAGAATCCTAGTTTCCTTATGAAATGCACGCAAAACACCTACAACATGTGGCAAGGTGGTAACCAATGGAGTGCATGGGCTGGTTTCTTGAGTTTTTTCAAAACCGTAGCCAAGCTAGACTTGAAGGAATACGAAAAATATCAACATTGGGAAACAGCTGCAATTCATGGCGGGCCACGTGTTATGCACGAAGATTTTTGCATGATATCAGATCGGCCAAAAGTGTTAAAAGTTGATGATCAAAACAGACCTCATTGCGAAGACGGACCATGCTGTCAATGGCGCGACGGTTCAGCATTGTACGCAGTGCACGGAGTCCGCGTGCCGATGTGGATTATCGAACAGCCTAAAAGTATTACAGTGGGAAAAATCGAGGAGGAGAAAAATGCAGAAGTACGGCGAGTAATGATCGAGCGTTACGGTCAGGCACGTTACCTAATGGATTCTGGAGCCAAAGAAATCAACCACGATGATTGGGGTACGCTGTACCGTAAAGAGATCCAGGGTGATGAACCGTTGATGATGGTTAAGGTAGTTAATTCAACGCCTGAACCTGACGGCCATTTCAAGGATTATTTTATTCGCGTGCATCCTGAGTTGCGTCCGATGCTTCCAGAAGGCGGTATGGGTGAACCTCAGGCGTTAACGGCGCATAATGCGGTCGCATCCACGTTTGGTATGAGAGGCGACGAATATCAGCCGATGGTGCAAAGTTAATATATAAAGTAAATGAACATTAAAACAACCTACGACCCGAAACCAACGCGTAGCCAGCAACGATATCGGAATTATCTTAAATCAGACACGGGAATGACGTTTTTCGATTGGCTTAGAAAGCATCACGGACGGAGGAAATCATGAACATCAAAACAACCTACGACCCCAAGCCTATCCATCCCCGTGGCTGGGACTGGATCGCCGTGGACACGGACAACGACATGGACGGAAAATTGCACGGCTCAGGAGCGACCGAAGCCGACGCGATTGCGGATTTGATGGAGCAGATTGAAATTATGGAGGAGAATAATTGATGAAAATAACAAAAAAACTAGTCACTAAAATCAACCGTCTACTAGATCACGGGTTAGTTAAAGGAGTGGGAGAGCCTGAGCCAGGCAAGATGTGCGTTGAGGCCGCTGTTTGTTTCGCGCTTGGACTACCTCATGGTGATGAACCTAAATGCGTGGGGTCAGACGTTAGAAGGTTTAAAATCAACCTCAACGATTGCGATTGGTCCAGCGATGCTGCGCGAGCCAAAGGGTTGAGGAAGATCGCCATTGCCCAACTCGGAAGTGATGAACTCGACCAGAAAACTTTCCGTGAACTTCTGGTATTGAAAACTATGCAAAAAATGATGCCCGTCCTATTCCGCAAGATGAAGGATTTCACAAAAAAGGATGAGGAAAATCTCTTAATAGAAAAGGCGGCGGTGATATGCGAGACGGCGACGGACTTCCTTGCAGCTCATAAACAATTAAAAAACGCCAACGACTACGCCATCGCCATCGCCAACGCCAACGACTACGCCTGCGCCATCGCCTACGCCAACGCCATCGCCATCGCCATCGCCAACGACTACGCCAACGCCAACGCCTACGCCAACGCCAACGCCATCGCCATCGCCTACGCCAACGCCAACGCCAACGCCATCGATGAAGTATTAACACTCATGGCAGATATCTGTCTGGAATGTCTTATTGAGTTGAAAAGCCCTGGTTGTAAGTGGTTGCACCTTTGCGAAGAGGAATTTAAGGAATCCAAATGAACCCCAAAAAATACAAACCATTAGTCGGAGTCGTACCAACGGAGAAACAATTATGACCACCCCTAACACCGACAAGCGTGATGTATCCGACGCTCTCAAGAAGCTGCAATTAGGTATTAACGCATTGAGCACCATTGCTGCATGGGGCGAAGGCTCAGAGGTAACATCTCGTTTCGACGAACCTCACGCCGCACGCATCGCACGCGCTGCTATCGAAACAATCAACGCCGCCGAGCAGAAGGACGCCAAATGACCACGAAAATTAAATGGATTTATCCGAAGACAGGGAAGGTTAAGCGTGGGGATTTTGTTATGCCATTCGGAGCTGGTAGAGAATGGCGTCCTGCTGTCAACAGCGTCGGTGATGATATCGCCTTAAATCTAAGGCTTGGCTGGCGCATCCGCCGCCCTGTCCCCGCCACGCGCCCAAGTAAGCCGAAGGCCAAGGGGAAGGTGCATCGGTTTTGGGTGAATGTTTATCTATGCGACTTAAAGGGCGATCTCACCTCCTGTATTATGCATGACTCGAAGCATTCTGCTGATGTGGTCGCCCATAAAAGCAGGATAGCTTGCATCTGCGTATCGTTCACAGAAGGCCAAGGACTCAAATAATTTCCCGTCAATTACGACGGAATAAACAAAACACAATATGCCTAAAATTGAAATTGAAGTGTCCGACGTAGAAATGAAGAAGCTCAAAGGATCTTCAAATTGCAACAGTCCAATCAAAATCGTCATCCTGCAACGTGGATGGGTTTTTGTGGGACGATTCGCACAACAAGGTGATAAATGCACCCTGGAAAACGCAAGCTGCATTCGTCAGTGGGGAACGACCAAAGGACTTGGAGAATTAGTTGAGGGTCCTACCAAAAATACGGTTCTGGATAACGCTGGAACGGTTCGCTTCCACGAAAACGGAGTCATCTGCATGATTGACGTGAATGAGGAGAAATGGAGCGCGAAATGTTAGTGAATATCGGGGAAGATTCGCAAAATTTTTCTTCCATAGGAAACGGTTCCGGTGACGGTTACGGTGCCGGTTCCGGTGACGGTTACGGTTACGGTTACGGTTCTGGTTACGGTTCCGGTTGCTAAATAATAAAATCGAGTGAGCGTCTCGTTAACCGCTCAAATAATTTATGACAACACCAAGCAATGAACTGAAGCTGTGTCCGTTTTGCGGATACTTAAAAGTGGTAATCGACAGCCTTCCAGAGACGAGCTACTTCCAAAGCCGTTGTGTGAATTGCCACGCAAGCGGCCCCGTATCTCTACAAGAGGACGTACAGACCAACTGGAACACCCGCCACGACTCCCAAGAACTCACCCTGCTACGCGCAGATAGCGTAAGGAAGGATGAGGCTCTGAAGCTAAGCTTAGGACTTCTGTATACGCTTAGGACTTTCGCTAACGCGTTCGACATTCCTGAGCTGGAATGGAGTGAGGCCACGCAACTCCTGCATCTACATGGATTTGCAACGGACAAAATCGCCCTCTCACCCATTCAGCAACCCGCCACTGAACCGCCCCCGCTTCGCACAGAGGAGGGGAAGGTATGAGCAAGGATTATCTAATTTGGTCGTTAGAGCACAAAGCGTGGTGGATGCCGAACAGTTGCGGCTATACCGGGGAAGTCAAGCAGGCGGGACGTTACACGAAGGAAGAGGCTGATTTGCGTTGCGACAATCCAAAAAAAGAAAAGGCCATTCACATTTCAGACCTTGAAGACTCCATGACCGTGGTCACCTTCACCCACGTCGAAATCCAGTCCATGATGAATCTACTCAACAACGGCAAGACGATGCAGTTGTTCGATATGCTGAAGGGGAAGCTGTGAATAAGCAAAATTTCATCGAAGCAATCCACTATGAGCTGAACCAGTGGAACAGGATCTCGCAGTTACCATGCTTTAATTTTGGCAACTTCCTAACATGGGCTAAGTTCCCTATCGATGAGAAGAAAAAGGAAAGCACGAAGCGCAAGAGATATCAAGCCTAAGCTGTCGCCTCACTCAATTCACGCCAAGTAGCAAAGCTCGCCTCCTCAAGATGAGGTGTCTCCCAGCTAAGCGACCGCATTCCTAATCCGTGCGCAATAGCGTTGCCCTTGTCATATGAGGCTTCGTCGTCCCACATTGCCTCGTACATATCCGCCGCCTTATCGACCCGCTTGAGTGGCACCCAGTCGAGAGCGTAGCCGTAATTATGGAAACTTTGCCCGCCTTGCGCGTTTGTAACAATCTTGCCTGGAGCTGTTCGGCCTTGGGCGTAAAGTTCGTTCTGACGCTCCCTTGAGCGAAGCCCCTCGTAAACATACGGTAAAAGCCCCGCCTGGACGCAAGCCTCAAACCAGTCGTGAGCCTTTTTTTGAAAGTCAGGCTTGAGCGTGGCAATTTTGGATTTGGTGATGGCTGCAGCATGAGAGAGTGTGATCATAACGTGAGAGTGTCCTTAATTTTCATCCACATTGAATCGGTTTCCCTGTGCGCCTTGTTCCAGCGCGACAGCCGAATGAACGCCTCGAAGTGCTGCGCGTCCATCTTAAAAGCCTCATGCCCGTCCACGGTGATGTATGAAGTGAGATCGGAATGACTGACGCGCTCCTTATACCTCGCGTAATACTGTAGCTGGTAATCGTCAACCAGGGCGCAATACCTGTCTGCCGCCTGCGTTGAGATGATCGCGTGCGTCCTCCGACCTTGATCGTCCCATAAAGAATACAGTAACCATCCTTCGTATGGCTGCGGCGCCGTGGAATCAGGAGGTGCAATGCGGTCGTGCATTTCGATGTCAGGCGTTACCGTGGAAACCGTACCGCAACCGCTAAGGAGCAATATCGTTCCTGCAATCAGCATCAGACCCATCACGCACTTGTTCAGATATTTCGTCGTCATCTTTCAATTCCTTTTTTGCTGTTTCAGCCGCCTTCATCTCGGGCGTGTTGTTAAGGTCGGATCTCGCCTTAGCCCATCCGAAATACGCCGCAAATGCCTTCAGTCCTGCCGAGATGGATTCGAGGATACCCATTAGGGAGCCACGGGTTGAGGCTGCGGAGCCATCCGCGCCGCTCCATTTTCCACACCCCGTGCAATGGCTTCCAGCACTTCGAGAGCTAGCTTTGGATCGCCTTTAATTTGCACGAAGTAGGTTGCGTAGACGCTCGACAAGGACGCGCTCAAATCAACCCAATGTGGATATTTCGGGGTGAAGGAAAGGATCGTAGCTTTGAACTGCTCCACCGATGGAACGGCACCACCTGATAGCGTGCGCACCGCAGAGGCAACGCCGTACATTTGAGCCGCAATCTCTTGGCGAGTGGCCGTGTCCTTAACCGCAAATTGTAGCACCACACCGCTGGCAATCTCCGTTGCACTCGTGATGATGGGAAGGCTGTCATGGACGTCTTGCTGCGTTGTAGCGCATCCCGTGAAGCAAGCCAAGCCCATGGCGAACACTAATGCGCTGACAGGAAATTTAGGCGTGAACTTGTCGGCAGGCACATCATCCTCGGGCGTTGGATTGGTACGCACGAATATTGCCACGCGCACCAGAAGGCCCGCGAGCGCGAGCAAAGCCGTGTGCTTCCATGTCTCTATATTCTCAAGCTTCGTTGGGTCGGTAAGCAAGTTCACCGTGGGATCGGTGATGCCGAGGATTGCCGCTGATTCGAGACCGCGTAGCCATGCGCGTTTATTCATTTGGTGTTAGTGGATGCGAACATTATCAAGAGAGTGGAGTAGCCCAAACACCTGTAAGAGCCACAGAATCACAACAATGATGACCACGATATTGAGGATCTGCTTTATTTTGCCATCCATTGGGATGTATGTGTTTACCGCCCAAAGAATGAGGCCGACAACAACAAGGGTAGCGATTAGGGTAATGAGAGACATATTATTTTGTGTTTTTCTTGAGCCATTCAACATCGTTGCCGATGGTGGAAAGCTTGGAGTTGAGAGTCGCCATTTCCGTGGCTATTCGTTTTTGATCTTCGCTCGCCCTTTCGATAATAGCTGTACGGTCTACCTGGAGTTTTGCGAGGACGATTTCGTTTGCCGATACTCGAGTGTTCAGTGAGCCATACCCATAGGCAAACGTAATGAGCCACGTACCAACGATGACAATGTGGGCAAGGTTGAATTTAAAAAACTCCGATTCTATTTTCTTCGGGGGAATTTCGTCTTCGTCATCAAATCTACGGTGTTGGTGTGTCGCCATAGTAATCTCAATCTTACCTCGGGATCCTGCCGAGTTGGTTTTGCTGGTCGGCCATATGATTAAGGATTTTCAGCGTTAACTTGTACCGCATCGTTTTTAGCTTTAGTGGTTGCCGCAATTTCCGCCCGTTCATCAGCTTCTTTTTGCATTTCAGTGAGACGCTTGGCTTTCTCTTCGTTGAATGCATCGGTGATTTTCACCTCAAGATCTTCGTCAACTTTGATCTTTTCGGAAAGCGTGAGGTCGAGAAGCTGCTTGGCGCACGCTGGATTTTCTTTCGCGCATTCCTTCAGCTTGGCAACCAAAGCCTCGTCGATGGCCGAGGCGAGACTCTTATGGTTCTCCTTTGCATCGTGGACTGAGCCGACGGGCCTTCCGTCAACCACGACTCGGGTCGTGTCGTCGACAGTGACTTCAACTCCGCGCGAGATGGATGCAACTGACAAAATGAGAGCAATTAGGTATTTCATAAATTAAGGGCTAACAACGCCGACAGTGAACTGGGCTGTGATATCCGTTGTATCCGCAGCAACTCCTGTTCTCTCCACGTTCACAAATCCATTTGAAATGACATACGCTTTCCATGTGGAGTTGGCCCCATAGGCCGACATTCCGGTAGGCCATCCCGTGATAACCATGTCGTTGGTGACACAGTTGGCGACGGTGATTGTATTCGCTTGGGACGTGCCTTGGACTAGGTCTGTGGCGAAAGTTAATGAAGCCGACGCCCATCGGATTGCCGTGAATGCCGTGCCGTTGGTTCCAATGGTGGTGGTGGTGGCTGTGACTTTTACCTCTGGAATCGTTCCACCACTATATCCATAAATACCAACACTACTATTGGCGTTGGCACCACCGTAGATACCAAGGCGAGAGTTGGAGCCAGATGAGTTGTTCTGAACGTAAGCCTCCCCACCGGAGGAGGCTAAGCTACAGGAGATAGCATTGATAGATGCGCTGCCAACAGAAAATGAGGTCGCTGTCATACCTCCCGATGAATTAACTGCTCCAGTTTGGCTGATGTAAAAGACGATCGAGTTGTTCCGATAGATGTCAATGTATTCACCTGTCCATCCGTTTGTTACCGACAGGCCGATAAGCGAATTACCACCGGGGCTTGGCATTGTCGTTCCGATTCGGAAAACAGAGTTGGTCGTGCCGTTGCTTTGCGCGGTGAGAAAGAGATTTGATGAGATTGTTTGAGTGAATCCCGTAAAAGTATTATTCCCCGTGAAAGTGTTGTTAAGGCCAAGCCCTGCCTTGGCGTTAAACGTGGTCCAATCAACTGCCGTGAGATATCCGTCTACCGAAGTAGTTGCCGCCGCCATTGCGAAAGTACGGTTTGCCGACAAGTCTCCCCCGCCCGTGATTGGAGCGGTGGTCGAGATTGATCGAGTAGTACCCACCTTATTGTTGAAGGTAGTCCAGTCCGCTTGCGCCAAGTACCCATCTGCCGAGCCTGTAGCAATAGGCATGGATAACGTGATCGTCGTTGCGTTGGTCGCTACGGTAACAGGTGCCGTCACAAGGAGACTGCGAAACTGTAAATCAAAAGTTGATTTAGAATAGTACCAACCGTATCCAGCGCCCAGGTTGCTCGCGGTGTTCACTTCACCGGATCCACCACCAGAGGCGGCAGGAACGATGTAAGAGGTTTGCCCACCCGCATTAAACGGGGTGGAAACGCTTTGCCCGAAAGCCGCAGCTGTCAGGCATAGAAATGCAGCGATGAATTTTAAACGCATAGATTTTACCTTGCAATTTTCGACACACCGAGTCCGACTTCAACGAGTGCCGTTGTCGTGGCAGATCCGCCTTTGAGGGTGACGCGGAAGTAACGATTATTTCCCCACCGATTGAACGTCTCCGAGAAGACGATGCCCGAAGCATTCAGAGAGAAATCGAACCTCTTCGAAAGCCGAGTGTAAGGTTGCTCCGTGGCCGTCGCTGTTCCTGTGATACTGACAGGCTCATCAACCCAATTCACGTTATCGGTCGACCACTGAGGTTTGAGGGAGCATGTCACGGCCTCAGGCGTGCCACTGACACGAACCTCTAGAGTAATCTGATGATCGTCGCAAGTGATCGCCGAGGAGGTCACGTACCCGGTTGTAACAACCGCGGCAGCGCGTTTGATATCCAGATCAGCCAGGGCGCTGACTGAAAGGATAAGGAGGGCGACGAATGATAGAATGAGTTTTTTCATGGTAGTTAGGATTTTGGAAATTGAGCTTTAATGGCGACACGTTTCGCTTGGATTTCATTAGCGGCAGTGAAATCATTTTCGACGATCATTTCCCACAGCGCGTAAACAAGTGCTTCGACAGTGGCGCCCTGTTCGACGTAAGCCTCCTCACGTTGGACTTTGTAGGCCACGGCATCTTGAGCCGCTTTGATCTCAGCCCATTTCCCTTCAACTACTTGGCGAGTAGGAGCCGCGCCAGTGCCGCGCCATTTAGCGACCATCGCGTCATATGACGACAGATCTGGAGCTACATTCTCACCAGGGTTCAAGACCGCCATAATTCGGGATAGTTCCATAATTATTCCTTCCAGAAAATTGCTCGCGTATAAACTTCCGAGCCTAAACTTGTGACATAACCGAGGCCGTTCGTGCCGCCGCCGCCCGAGGTAGCCCAGTATTGGATCTCGAAAGTTTTTGAAGCCGCAATCGTGAAGCGCCCCACAATGAAAGAATGACCAAAAGCCGAATGAAAGAGGGAAGACCCATTGACGGTGGTTGTTGAATCCGTAATATTTCTAAGCCGCGTGATTGTTTCAGCCGTAGAATAAAAAGGGATTTGGATAACGCAACGATAAGTCCCTGCTAGTAATGTAATTTGATTTGCTGCAATAGTGCAGTTGTTGCCCGTGTCAGCATCCTCCGTTTGGATGGTACGAGTCTGGAAGGAGCCAGTTGTCGCCGTGCCACCCGCCGTGCCAGACGCTTTAACGTCAGAAACAATAATGACGTCGCCACCACCCGTCGAACCCGTAAACCATTCAGGAGCGGTAGCACCTGCATTCATACGCAATTGCTGAAGCGTCGTACCTTTAGCCAGGCGAGTATTGACCGTGGCGCTGCGATAGATTAAATCGCCTTCCGTTGTGGTAGGAGCAAGGCTATCGAAAGTCGGTGTTGTTGGGGTGGCCCATTTGACACCTAAAGTTTGAGCGCTGTCAGCCGTCAAAACTTGGTTGTTAGTGCCAACCGCAAGCCGAGCAACGACCGTGCTAAATCCAACTGTGTCGCCCTTCGTGGTAAGTACACCAGCCGCAATCGCGCTTGCCGAGGCCGCGCTTGCCGCCGATGCCGTTGCAGAAGTAGCGGAAGCCGTTGCAGAAGTAGCTGCCGCTGTGGCTGACGTTGCCGCCGCAGTTGCACTTGTCGCCGCAGCAGAGGCTGACGCCGTGCAGGATGCCTTTGAAGCGTCGATACTCGTTAAAATAGCATCAGCACTGTCCGTGCTACCAATGCCAAGTTTGACAGCCCGATCAACTTGCTCTTGGATTTGTTGAGCGACTATCGTGAGATAATCAAAAGACGACTCGTGCGTGTCGGCATTGAAGCCGCCCTGATTTTCAAAATCTGTGAGCTGTTTTAAACTTAAATTAGGTGTGATCGTGATTCTATAAAGCGAAGAAATTGCAGCACCCGAGATCGGCATTGTAATCGTCCACGCTGCAGACGATGCGTTGCTGACACCATTGACTGTGTAGTCTACGTCCACCACAGAAGTGGTAGAGGCACCTGAAGAAATTAAAGTCTTCGTGACTAAGACGTTGTTCTTGCTCGTTACGGGGAACGTATAAGCAAAGGTCGTGGCTACGCCGTTGCCAGTATAGTCAGAGCGTGGTTGAGCGGATTCAATCATGAGCGGTTGAAAAAAGCCTATCAAAAAAGATCGGCTTGTATATGACCCCAACCACGAGCTGAAACAGACTACTTGTAGCCGTCGAACGTGTCTTCGTCTTGCGAGTTGTCGTGTAACTGGAAAAGCCACTTCGCGACGTTTTGAACAGGCAAGCCGTAGGCTGAGCTCACCAACTGAGATGCCTCCCATATCGCAGGCCCAGCATCCTTATCGCCAGTCACGGCGCCAGCAATCTTCTCCGCTCCTTTAGCTGGTACCGATAATGCAGGAGGAACAAGCCGCGCTAGATCGAATCGAAAACCACCCTCTTTCTTTGAAATGATTGTCTTTGAGGCTTCTTTGAGCACAGGGAACCACCCCAGAAAGCCCTGAAGAGGATTGATGAGCACGGAATCCATCCACGTTGGCATCTTACCTTTGAGCAGATCCTTCATCGCTTGCTCCAACACCTGCGCCAACCACATTGCTGCAATATACTTCACCAGATCCTTCTTTGGAATCTTCCCTTCATAAACAGCCCTTGAGCGTGAGGTGATATTGTTTCCAAGCATGGCAAAGAAACTCTGGAACATATTGAAATGTCGATAGAACCCCGTTCGCGCCCTCTGATATTCGGATTGCGTGGCCTTCATTCCGCTTGGCTGAACCTCCAGGAGCAAAGCATCGGCGTACTCAACCGCATCAGCAATTTGCTCATCATGCGACTTGGAAGAATCAGCCAGCGTTTCAAGATGTTGCTGGAACGCTCCCGACCAGAAAGGAATAATATGGAACCGGTCAAAAGCCTGTTGTGTCCAGAAGGCGAACTCAGCCAGCTTGCCACTCTTGCCATCAGTGCGCAGCTTCGAAAACTCGTCATTCATTTCCTTCTGCAAGGATTTTTCACGGAGAGGAATCACCTTTGAAAGCTTCTTGATCTCTTCAAACTGGGCTCCTTTGCCAAGGAAGACATCAACAGAGCCAGGGAAACCAATCGTCTTAAAGCCCTGGAGCATCCACCGCGACCCAATGCGCTCAAAGCCGTTCACCACCCCCGACACCTGCGCCACCGACAAAGGCAGGTTGAACCCCAGCAGCTTGTAGGTGACGATCGTTTTCAGCTTGTCGGCGATCTTGTCCATGAAATCATGGTGCTCGGCGACGTTGGGATCAGGATTTGCCATGTCAGCCACCCACTTGGTCACACTCTCATACATTTCATTCCCAAACTTGCTGGTCACACCACCCTTGAAAAGTGGATGCTTGATGATTCGATTTAGATCGCGGACCACCTTCGTGTGTGTAATCACCTTCACCGTGTCATCCAGATGGGAGGTGAGAACATTCAGATCCAGACGAATAGGCCGCACCACGCCCGCCACACGGCCCTTTGTCATGCTGTTCTGAGGAGTCTTGCTCCGCAGCACCGCGGCCCGCCGCAGCGCATCCTCTTCCTTCTGGGCTGCAGCCTTGTTGTCAATGATTGGATCGTATGAGATTGGATAATATCCGCCTGGCAGCGTTACATGCTGGCCATCCTTTGAAAGAAAAGTGATCGGTTTGGCTTCAATGTTCCCCATCTTCGTGTTGTAAATATCGAAGTGCACTTGCGCTAGATCAGGATAGAGCGAGTGGATCGTATCCCAAACGCCTTGAATCGCTTTCAGTTCATCAGCTGTAAAAAGCTTGGCAACCTTCTCGATATGGGACATTTCCCAGCCATGCCCCTTGGAAAGCTTGGTCAGGTTGTCATCGTTGCCAGTGTTCAACATCACCGCCAGAAGCTTTTCCGCCGTCCACTGCTGATCGCCGCTCTTCGCATATTCCGGATTGAGAGGCAGGCCGAGCGCCGACTCAGGAATGTATTTGCCGAACTGTTTCTTGATTCTTGCGACCGCAACCTCCAATTGCTTCATGTGAGGCGCGAGTTTCTCCATAACCTCACCCAAGCGCTTATCCTTCTGCGCTTCAGCAGTCACCACGCCCTGGAAGAGTTTGCGCATCAAGCCCACCTTTTTTTCGGCCTGAAGAGAGAACCCATCAATCGCATTTGAGACGAACTGCATTAGGGACGATTTGGCATTGAGCTCGCGCAGCTTGTAGATGGGAATGAGCCAGGAGCCTTTCTGTGGGGTCTTCTTATCCGTCAAGGTTCCCATTGTCTGCCCAAGCTTGGAAACCGCGTCCTCAATGGTTTGAATGTCAGCCGCTTTCAGCGAAGCGAGCTCATTGCTTCCATAGGCCAATAGGGACTTCACCGCGTCATCCACCTGGCGCAGCTCATCCATCGTCAGTAATTTGCGGTAATCCCCCCGCTTATCCCCGTTCTTGACGAAATCGGGAACCTTACCAAAGAGAGCCTCATCCAGCCCCTCGATATCGGCAATGGCATAGGGATGCTGGTTTTGAACGTCAGACAACTTGTATCTGGAAAGGATCTCGCGGATCGGATCGCGAAAGCCGTCCTCGACATTCTTGAGCGCCGCCGTGATCTTGCGCGTGGCATACCGAGCTTGGATCTTTGTCAGCTCCTCACGCACCTTAATTGACTCCTGAACGAGCGCATGGTTGAGAAGCTGCTTTTGCCGTGCTTCAAAAGCTTTCTTCTTATCGCCGGAAGTCAGATGCTTAACCACCTCACGCCCCCATTTACGCTCAGCCCTGGCGAAGTTGTAATGCTGCGAAGCTGTTCCAACCTCCATGCGGCCAATGGCGTCGCGGGCCGCGTCCCTGTAAGCCTTTTCGGTAAGCCGCACGCTTCGGCCAGCCACCTTCATCTTCAACTCGTTGGCGAGCGCTTGCGCTTCGAATAAGAGGTAAGCCAGAGATTTGTCCGTGTGCAGTTCCGCATCGGCGCCCGTAGCCGATTCAGCCTGAACATCTTTTCGAATCCGTGCCTCCTCCTCTTTAATAGCCTCCCCTTTGCGCTGGACAATAGCTTCCGTGCGCGAAGGCTCAGTCATCATCGAATGAACTAAATCAGCTGGCGAGCTCATCCCGTGGCCGGCAGCCAACTCCTCAATGGTGAGCAAGCCATCTTCAGTGAAGAGGTGAGGATACTTTTCCGCAAGCTTCGCCGCCGTGTCTTCACCGTAGGTATCGCGCACGGCACCCAATGAAATCTTATCCGTCTCCGCGCCTTTAAGCGCCTGGTAGAAAGGTTCAGCATCGATCTCCTTAATAATGCGCTGCGTGATAGCCTCCTCCCCGCCGATGGCTTGGAAATAAGTATTGAGGATGCGCTGAACCAACCGCTCCTCCTCGCTGCGCTGAAGATTCTCTTTGCTTTTGATGAGCCGCTTGCGCTGCGTTTCGTCCCCTGTAATGAGGTTTGTGATATCGGTCTTGGTAGCATAATACTCGCGGGCCTCCTTGATCTCAGTCTCGCTTGCAAGCATTCGGTCGAAGACGTTGCTCAAATTCTCTGGCACCACCATAAAATCTTTAACTGACTTGTAGAGCTCCAGGAGCCACTTGCGCAGATTGTGGAACGGTTCAACCAACTCAACGGAAGGAGCCTTGCCGCGCATCAAATAAGCTTCCCAAGCTGTTGCAACCTTCTCCTCTTGCTCAACCGTCAGCTCGCCGTTGGTTGATCCAGCGAACTCAAGGATTGTCTGCCAATTATTCAAAATCTGTTCACTGGCCTCACCTGATTCAATGAGGGATTTCATCTGGCGCAAGCGATAATGAACAGCCTCATGACTGAACGTCGAAATGTCAGCCGTTTGAAAGAGGTGAACCGCCGCGGCAGTGTCGTTTGTGAACTGAATGGCACCGCGGGGATTGGATGCACCTTGGAACAGAGTTCCATTGCTCTTGACCACCTCTGCTTTTGTAAGTATTCTTTTATTGGGTAGCTGAACATCACCGGTTCTCTCTTTGGGCAATTGAAGCCCTCTAGACTCGAGCCAGTCAGTTGCCCTTTTTTCGTCTACATATCTCAGAAGTTCCTCATCCAACCATCCTTGAACTTGTCCGTCGCCTCGTTCCGAAACGGTTGCCACTTCATTGATGACCCACTTGCCTTTTCTGCTTTCCAAATGAATTGCAGCAAAAACGGACTTGCCCGTCGGATGCTTAAATTCAGTAAGAATATTGTAACCCGGATGGGATGCGGTTTTAGACGATTCAAAAACAAGAATAGGATCACGAATTTGTTGAGGTAGGCGCTTTAAATCTTCAACACTAATTCTGTGCAGCGGCCCACTCGCTTTTATGAGAGTGTCTTGATCAATCGTAACAGGAAGTGCTTTAAAACCTAACGCTCTCAACACAGCAGGGGTTCCTCCCAATGGTATAGGTGTTGTAAAGCTCCTATTTCCAATAATGGCTTCCTGCGCGAGTTTTGCATACCCATCATCAACAGATTGCTCAGAAGATGAAGGCTGAAACCGCGTCTCCTCAGCCGATCCATTGAAAACCTCAATTCCCTGGTTGACTCGATTGTAGAGCGCTTCAGCCAGATCTGTGGGCCCCTCGAAATGGAAACCCCGCTCACGCAGCGCTTCGGCAAGTTTATCCAAGGTCAGAGCATTCTTCCGGAATAGACCTGGCCGCTTCCCATAAGCCTCTCGGATGCGTTGAACCTCGCCCTTCATGTCCGACGCCTTCGCTTCCATCGATGGCGTGAGTATGCCGCCTAGAGCTTTTATGGCATCTAGTAACTCTTCATGTTGATCCATGCTCGAAGCCAGCATTTCCTCATCGAATGCCCGCGCTTCCTTTTCCAGTGCCAACATGTCATCTGTCGAAAGTGTTTCATTGGATGCTTTAACCGGCGCGTAAAAGGCCCCGTAATTCAAATAGTTGTCAGGCAGCTCAACGCCCAAACGGTCGACGATTGCCACTGAGACCGGCCCGCCTTTGGCA
Organism: Parcubacteria group bacterium; assembly: GCA_046597175.1. Taxonomy (GTDB): domain Bacteria; phylum Patescibacteriota; class Minisyncoccia; order Phycocordibacterales; family Zambryskibacteraceae; genus CAYLHJ01. The sequence goes on along the minus strand of JBKJKY010000068.1, from coordinate 2,722 downwards.
ACTGCCGCCTCAATCTTAGCTTTGATAACAGAATCAGCAACGCCAGGAGACGGTGATTGCTTGGCGAGCGCCTCGACGAAAGTTTTACCATCGGCACCGACAAGCACTTGGAGTGGCTGCGCTTTTAAAAGAGCCTCAACCGTTGTTCCACGGTCGCGTGCGGTCACCTCAAGCATTTTGTGCCAAATGGCGATTTGACTATCCGCTTCCTTGGCCGAAAAACCCAACCCACCAGTTTCTTTGTCGGTCATCAACCGTGTGCGTGCGAGTTTGAGCGTTTCAGGCAATTCAGCCTGCTTCTGGAACTTCTTCGCCTCCTCCTGAAAGTCTTGAATGTGCCGCTCAAGATCCTGTTTAGCGAGGTCAGTGCCGTTCTTCATGTCCTCGCGGACAGCCTCATAAACTGGATGATTGCGGTACTTGGCAATAAACTGCCCCGTGTTGAGAAGGATGTCGGCGCCATTGAGAACAGCTTCGCTTGCCTTACTTGGAGTTCCCCCCATTTCAGTCACAAACGCATCAAAGTTTGTCTGAGCCTGCGCTTGTTGTTCGGGAGTCTTTGCGTCCTGAAAGAAAACTTGCGCGACAGCCTTGGCATCGACCGCCACCTCAGTTGATTCACCATGATGCTTTAACGTCTCATCAATGAAATTCGCTACACCATCGGGATCGCGATTAGCCGACGCCAATCCTTCAGCAGTGGCTTTCAAATTATCCAGATCAGTAATCGCCTTTTCGGAAACCTGGATCGTTTCATACTTCTCCTGGCCCTTTGCCAACCCTTGATTCACTAAGTCGGCAAGATGTTTCTCTCCAGCGCTTTGCTCGGTGTTCGCGGGAACCGTTGAAGATTGTGCTTCATTCTGAGATCCGGTCTTTGGATGGACTCTCTGCCCTGTGGCTGCACTGATCACTAAACTTGCAACCAGAGCCGAGATGCCGCCCACACCTCCAGATTCAAGAGCTCCATCCCAATAGGCTTTGTCTTCGTTATAAACTTTCTTCGCAACAGTGTTTTCAAGTACGCTCTGAGCCGTTTCAGTGCCGGCCTCCGTGGCAACTTCAAAAGCTGTATTTAGAAGAAGCTTTGTCGCCTTTCCCCCCACGCCTTTCAGTAGCCGCCCAAGCATGTGCCCAGGTACGATTGAATCTAAAAGACCGACCGGCGCTGTCAGCCGGCTGGTATCTAAAGCCTGATCTTCAGTGGCACCTTCATCTTTCGCTTGATCATAAGCGTTGGCGGATTCACCCGCGACCGCCATAAATAGCGAGGTTGCCCATGGAGCAAACTTCATTGCGCCGCCGGCGCCACCTCCAACCACCATTCCACCAAGCTGCCCAATTCCACTGGGAACCTGACCGCTCCAAAACTCCTTTGAGTATTCTGGATTTGTTGGAAAGATGTCTTTTCCGGTTTCTTCAAGCCAACGGCCAAACTGATAACTGGCTAAATCTGTTGCGTCCCGACCACCGTACTCACCAAACATATCCAAAGCCTTCGCGGTCGTGGCAATATACTTCGGCAGCGAAGCAAGTGATGTCACCGCCCCCTGGCCAAGAGAGTTGATAAAAGATTCAGTGCGGCCAATATCGCCGTTCTTCCTATCGCGGATCGTGTCCTCAATCTTCTGGAGCCCAAGAATACTATCCTTATGGATGGACATGTTTTCAGGATCGCGAAGCCACCTCATTGCTACGGGATTCTTAAACGCGCCTTTTTCATCTTTGGCCATGAGCGTCTCAGCAATCCCATTGGCTTCATCCCATTCCGCGAAAGTTTTCGGATCAGAATCAACTAGGCTGAAAGGGATCTTGCCGGCCCTAGCAATGCGCTTCACCTTTGATGCCTGATCGACAGATAAATGATTGTAGGTTCGCAAGGCCCACTCAATATCACCATGTGACGCTTCAACCGCTTTATCCAAGCCTTGCGTGCCAAGTTCGTTCACTACCGCTTGAGGGAATGCGGTATCAGCAAGGCTCTGAGGGAGATCCAAGCCTATCGGGATATTCGCATCAGGAGTCTTGCCATTCAGAAAAGCACGATCCTCTTCCGTTGAATCGATAGAGGGAGATTTTGCAGTCAGAAATGCACGATCCGACTCCAACTCCGCAACTTCTGGAGCTTGTGACAAATCAGGTTGCGCCAATGGCGTCTCTAAAGGATCGCTCATGCCATCCCTTCAAAGAGTTCTAGCTCGCTCTTCCTGCGTGCGGCAAGGCCTGGAAGATGTTTCCCGCCTGCCTTTGTGTATTGTGCCATGCGGTCTTTAATCTCATCCAAAGATTTGGACGTTGTGATCAGATCCACGCCGTGGCCCGTGTTGAAATCAAAGGAAGTCAAAGCTGCAATCTGGCCTTCAGAAAGTTCAAGCTTAGCCTTGGCCGCAGCCTGTTGAATGCGCTGGTAATGCGTGCCCAACTCTTCACGTAGCCGTATATCAGCTTCCTGTTTCGTGAGTGTTTCGCCATTAGACCGCGCTCTTGTTCCGTAGCCAATAGAGTTTTGCTTGTAGTCACCAAACGCCTTCGGAGCGAAACCTTCTTGATCCTTTACAAAATCAACCAGCGCTGGAGGTAAATCATTCATGGCTTGAGGGGCTGGCTTTTTTTTTAAGCTCTGAATCTCATCAATGCCCTGCTTTTCAGTAATCCATCCGCTGTCATAAGCTTTTTTGATCTCCTCACGAGTCTTGAATCCGGTGGTTTGCTTTGTCGCCGG
>JBKJKY010000033.1:0-4840 GCA_046597175.1 Parcubacteria group bacterium | reverse complement strand
CTTGCAGCTTGACCTTACTGACTTGAACTTTCACACTCCCTCTCAAGCGGCATAGTCAGCTTGACGATCCCACACATAGCTCTGAACTTCTCAAACAGCTCTTTGGCAAGTCCTTTGGTGAAGATGTCAGCGATTTGCTCCTTAGTTGACACATACTCAACCTGCAGCTCTCCATTTTCCACTCGCTCCAGAATCCACTTGTGTCTCACATCGACGTGCTTGAGCATCTTGTGATCGGCTGAGTTGGTTGTGACGAAGATAGTAGACTGATTGTCGCAAAAGAGTGTGACAGGCTGCAGCTTCTCATCATCTGGTAGTGGGCATTGGTTCATCATCTCCCAGAACAGTCTGTTGAGATAGATTCCTTCTTTGCCTCCCTCAGTCAACGCATAGTATTCTGCTTCACAAGTTGACAGAGACACAACCGATTGCTTTCTTGAGTTCCAACTGATGATTGAGTCTCCAGCGAGAAAGATGTGTCCAGTACGAGAACGACGAGTGAAGCACGAAGCGAAGTCAGCATCGGTGAATCCACGAAGCACAGGTGGTGAAGACTCCCTCTTTCTGAACAGCATCCCATAATTGCGAGTCCCACTCAAGTATCTCAACACACGCTTGACTCCTCTCCAATGGTCTTCAGATGGGTTGGACGTGAACTGGCTCAACACAGAAACAGCATATGAGATGTCAGGTCGAAAGGTGCTCGCGATGTACAGCAATGATCCAATGGCACTGGAGTATCTGTCTGGCTCGAACGAAGTTGCGTCTGTGTTGGGCAGCAGGTTTTGATTCGAGTCAGCTGGGGTTGACACAGGTCGACAGTTCTCCATCTGAAAGTTCTTCAGCAGCGTCTCAATCATATCAACTCCAGACAAATGAACTCCCTCAGGTACTGCATTGAGATCAAGTCCAAGAATCCGTCTTGGTGTTCCGATATCCTTCATCTTGAATCGATTCTTGAACTGGTCTGCCAACTCTTGAACTTTCTCATCAGACTCAGCAGCAATGATAATGTCATCCACATACACAAAGATGATGACACCAGGCAGCAGATAGATACATGGATCAGTTCTACTTGTCTTCAGTCCAATGCTTTCCAGAAAGTCCTTCAGTGTCTTGTACCATTCTCGTGAGGCCTGCTTGAGACCATAGATGGACTTGAGAAGTCGACAGACTCGATTTGTTCCATCGTGAAATCCCTTGGGTTGTTGCATGTAGATCTCTTCTTTCAACTCAGAGTTCAAGAAGGCAGTGTCAACATCCATCTGTCTCCAAGACCATCCTTTCTGCATGACCAACCAGATGAGGAGCTTGAGACTTGCTTTCCTTCCCACAGGACTCCACGTTTCTTTGAAGTCAACTCCAAACACTTGAGTGAATCCTTTCGCCACAAGTCGAGATTTGAGTCTCCCATCTGACTTGACCTTGAAGACCCATTTGTTCTTCACGATCTTTCTGCCTTTTGGTGAGTCCACCAGAGTCCAAGTCTTGTTGTCAAGCAAAGACTGCATCTCATCTTGGATACTCTTGACCCAACCTGGATTCTTGATAGCTTCTTCGAACGTCTTTGGTTCTGCTCCCTCACTTGAGGAATCATTCTGGTGTCCAGCATGTAAACAATCCAGTTCCTTGATCAGTGAACTCAACAGTGAGTCCTCGTCTTGGTCATCTTGACCATCATCTTGTCGTCGTCCTAAAGTTGCAACATGAGACAGGAAGCACTGTGCTTCCATCAGCTCCGCTTTGAATGAACTATCATCCGACTCTGTGCCTGAGTCAATGTAATCATCATCATCCTCATCGTATCGATGGCGTTTCCCAAACCTTGGGCTCCATTCGATGTCATCCTCAACATAGGAAATCCTCTCCCTAGCAGGTGAAGCTTGATTTCGGTCGAAGTTCTCCATCTCAGCTCCCTCATTCTCAACATCTCCCTCAACTTCGTCTGAAAGAACAGGTTCATCTTGAGGTTCCTCACCCATATCAACATCCACATCCAAGAATTCAACTGGTGGATCCACATTGACTTCATCAACTTTCACGTCTTGGTCTGGATCAGCAACATCCAACTCAACATCTTCCAGAGCTCCAGCTTGTGCGATTGGATTCTCATCCACATCCATGTTCACCTGGCCTGCTGCCTGACTGACTTGAGGCCGTTGGTGGTCTTCATCATCTCCAATTGGTTCCATGATAGTCTGTGGATGGAATGTTGCAGTTGATCCAGTCCGACCAATTCCAAGTGTAGAAAGTTGCTCAGGTGATAAGAATGATCCATCATCAACAGCAATGGTCCTCACTTCTTGAATGATCTTGCCAGGTAGAGTCAGAACAGTCGCAGCTGTGTTGGTGAAACCAAGGAATAAGCTCTTCTGTCCAGTGCTGTCCAACTTCATCCTTAGCTCTTTCGGTACGTGAGAGTAGCAGAGGGATCCAAACACATGAAACTTGGGCAATCTCTTCAAAGGTTGTTCGTAGAAGACTTCCCAAGGTGTTCTGAATCCAATTGATGAGTGAGGAGTCCTGTTGTAGATGTAGACTGAGTACTCCATAGCTTCTTTCCAGAACGAATCATTCAAGCCAGATGAGACCAGAAGGCATCTTGTTCGCTCAACGAGAGTTCTGTTGATCCTTTCAGCGATCCCATTGAGTTGAGGAGTGTATCTTGGAGCTACTTCGTGATCAATCCCAGATTCTCTGAAGAAGCTTTGCACTTTGACAGATTCATACTCTCCTCCACCATCTGAACGGAACACAGCAACTCCAAACTTCTTGGCGTTCTGAAAGAATTTGACTGCTTGGATGATACGATCAGCAGCTTCTGACTTCTTCTTGAGGTAGAAGACCTTTGCTAGACGAGTTCCTTCATGAATGAATGTGATCCAGTATCTGCATCCATCGTTGCTTCGAGTAGATGTGTCTCCAATGTCTGAGTGGATGGCATCTCTGGATCGCAGTTCACGATGAACGAAGTTAGATTCCTTGAGCTTTGCCTCAGCACATACTCTGCAGAACGAACTGGGTGGTCTGTCAAACTTGATTCCGAATCTCTTGAGGTAGGAGATCACAGCAGGAAAATTCAGATGTCCAAGCTTCTGATGCCAGAGATCATACTCGTTGTGAGTAGCAAAGTAACATGATGCTTCGTCCACTTGAAAGATGTTTCCAACTGTGGAGACGCTGAATCGTTGACCAGCAATGCAAATCTCAGCCTTTTGAGGATGAAAGGATACACTTGCTCCATCTTGATTCAACTGATGGACTGACAGCAAGTTGGCACAAAGTTGTGGAACGTAGATTGCCATGAGAGTTCCAATCGGGGTAGTCACTTGACCAGATCCTTGAGCTTTGAGTCGCTTTCCGTCACCAAACTTGACAAACACAGGACGCTCCAAAGTGCTCAGCTTGTCAAAAAGAGAACGGTCTCCACTCATGTGTCTCGAGCATCCACTGTCCAGAAGCCAGTTTCCACGATGAATGGGTGACTTGTCAGCAGCATGAAGAGAAGCAAAGCTGTGCTCAGTGTGGATCTCATCCCCTCCTCCCACTTGGGATGGAACCTCTTGTGGCTCGACACTTGTCGATTGTCTCAGAGGTTGCTCTTGTTGGACGACTGCAGCCTTGCAAGTTGTAGATCTAAAGACAAAACAACGCACAAACGTTGTGGCAAGGGTCAACACGTGAAAAGATGGTTCAAAAGCAGTAAAGTTTACATCTTTTCTTCAGTGAGACTCTTCATCAATCGATTCTTGAAGTCAGGCCTGAATGACTTGGACTTGGGATTCAACCAGCATCTGTTGGTCTCGTGTCCTTTGACATCACAGTAGTCGCACTTGAGTTTCTTCTTGTCAAACCTGGGCTTCTTAGCTGGTGAAGGTCTTTCACTATCATCTCCAAGAAAGCTCTTCTCAACCAAAGGTCTCTTTCTTGTGTTGGTCATACGAATGGCCTCTCTGTTGAGCTCGGCAGTGAGATAGGTGAGCGAAAGATCCGGCTTGGTTTCCAGGATTCTTCTCATAGTCTCGAACGATTCTGGGAGTCTGGCTAACATGATTGCAATTTGCAAGTCCTCCTTGATTTCCAAACCAGCAGCTCCCAATCGTCTGACGAGCTCGTTCTTCTTCTTGATAAATTCCTGAATATCAGCTGAAGGATTGTCAGAGTCTTCAAGCCTTCCATCAATCAACTGCTCCAGAAGATGGATCTTGTTGAACGTTTCCTTTCCTGCAAAGTGTTGTTGCAACAACGTCCAGGCCTCCATAGCGGTATCAGCTGGCCGGACAACATCAACAAATCCTTGTAACATGTAACACTTGATCAATCCAAGTGCTCTCTCATCACCTTCAATAACTGCTTCCAGTTTCTCAATATCATCCTTGTATGCATCCTTTAAAACAGCAGCTCTTTGGGTGATGTACTTGTACAAACCTTTGGACTGGAGAAGGGAAGTCATCTGGCTGGCCCACAGCTCGTAGTTGGTGCCATCCAGAGTCTCGACAGTAGCGTGAGTAGACGCGTTGGTGCTCATGACCTATTGAATGTAGGTGTGAAGGGTAGTTTGTATTTTGGTAGAATGATCATTTGGGAAGGGTTCTGCCCTTTTTGTGTGGCAGAGGTACCACTGGATCGAGGATCGATCCAGCCCCCTCCCCCACTTGAGATCGAGCACGTCGACACACGCGCACTGATGACGTGGCTGGGGATGATGACGACGTCACCTTGACTTGCAGCTTGACCTTACTGACTTGAACTTTCACACTCCCTCTCAAGCGGCATAGTCAGCTTGACGATCCCACACATAGCTCTGAACTTCTCAAACAGCTCTTTGGCAAGTCCTTTG
>JBKJKY010000065.1:0-3416 GCA_046597175.1 Parcubacteria group bacterium | reverse complement strand
AAGAACAAAACGAGAAAATAGACTATTCGTTTTTTCATATTTTTATACTTATTACTAATATTGGTGCAAAAAATTCCACATGGAAATGTGGAATTTTATCGACTGGCGTTTTCGGTTGATGCGTCCGTTTCGACGTACCCACCATCTTGAGGATTACTCCCCCATCTCTGCGAGGCGTACAAAACAAGAAAGCTGACGCACAAAATAACTAAGAACCCTTTCAGGAATTTAAAAAACGTGGGATCAAAATACTTTGTCATTACTCTTTGATAATACAGGAGTGGGACGAAAAACGAAAGACGGTAACGGGAAAAACGTATAACGAAATACGAAACTCGGATTACGAAAATTGAAATGCAGATCATGAAAGATGCGCTCAGGATTTGTCGACCTCGCAGGCCGACATATCCTGCCTTTTCATTTCTTACTTATTTACCTAGTTATCAGTTATTTGTTACAGGTTACCAGCTATTTTGGGGCAACAAAAAACCGCCGTCTTGCGACGGCGGTTTTTTGTTAGTAATCGCACAAATTTAGGTTTCGTACTCTTTCACTTCGCTAAAGCAGAGCTTGGGATTCCTTAACCAAAATCTATTTGAATTACTGTAGGGTCAACTAAGGAAGTGAGACTGTTGAAGTTCTCCAATCAGTGTTACCAGCCATGAAGGTTGATGACGCTGCTCCGTTAGATGATACCCAGTTGATTGCAGCGAGGTTAACACCGTAAGTACCAGTACTTACGTTAGCACCTGTCGCGGTCTTTCCTTCAAAAAGGAATGATACTGGAAGTGAAATTGTGTTATTACGCTGAACTGTGAAGCTGTTAGTTGATGTAACGACACCAGAAGTTGGTGTGTCATATGCTGTTGATGATGAAACAAGCAATGTTGTAGCAGTACCGTTAAGGTATGTTACGAACGAAGAATTGTTAAACATCGGTGTTGATGATCCAGCAGCACCAAACAAGATATCTCCACCAACTGCTTGTACATTCAAAGTGAATGTAGCGGTAGCTGTTGAAGTTGAAGTGTTGTTTGTTTGTGATGTTGCACTCTTAACAATTGACTTTGAAGTCAATGAGAAGACTGGACCAATGTTACGAACAATCTGTGACTGACCGGTTGCAGAACCTGTAAGGTAAGTACCAGCAGTAACAGTTGAACCAAGTGAATTCTCAGCTGAGATATCAGCAGCAGTAGTAGAAGCGGCAATAGTTGCTGCAGTACCATTTGCTGAGCGGATGTCAGCTGCGATTGTGTAAGTCTTTGTTGTGTCCTTAGGAATTGACAAAGAAAGGTTTGTGAATGTTGCGAGTCCTCCTGAAATTGATGCAGATGAAACTGGTGTTGAACCATCCATAAGCCATGCAGTAGTAGGAACAGCAGCACCAGAACCAGTCTTTGAAACACGTACTACCCAAGTGCGAACAAGAACGTTATCCTTCTGCGCGTAGAGGTCTACAGACGCAAGAGCAAGTTTATCTTTTTCGTTGTTTGAAGTTCCGTCAGCCGCTACAACTTCATTTGCCTTAACGGTGTTTGAGTTTGTAGAAAGCTGGAGCTGAGCAGTGTCAACAAGTGATGTTGAAACAGTCTGTGCAAGTGAGAACTGTGAAGTAGGACCATATTGGTCAATACCAGCACCGTCCATTGCACGAACTCCGTCAGCAGGAATAATAACTGTGTAAGAACCTTGGTATGTTGATGAAACTGTTGGGTTCACATCGAACGCAACGGTCAAAGCCTTTGTTGTGTCCTTAGAAACAACGAAGTTAAGACCTGTCAAAGTAATAGTGAAACGATCTGGTGATCCTGTCTCACGAGTTACTGTTGAAGTGTTGAGATCTTGTGAAGCAATAACGTTTGATCCATCAAGCAAGTACACTTTGTTGAACACCTTAGTGTAGAACGCTGTGTTTGTTCCAAGATCAAGCTTTACGCGCTGAACTTTAAGATCAGACTGCTGAGCCTTGATGCGGATACCAATGAAGTTAGCCATTCTGTCGTTCTCGTGAAGAGTGTTTCCAGAACCCGGTGTTGGGTTAAGGTCGACAGTGATGATACCTTCAACACCGTTGTTGTTCATAGTTGCACCACCAGTAGTTGAAGTACATGTGTATCCAGCTGGGCAGTTAGATGAAGTTCCGGTTGTTGTTGTGGTAGTCGTAGTCATTGACATTGCATTTATTGCAGCGCGTGACTTAGGACCAAAGTATCCAACAGCTGGCATAATTCCAGATGCAGCTTGCCATGCGGCAACAGCTGAACGAGTCTGGGCACCGAAGTATCCAGTTGCTCCAGCAGGGATTGAATACCCCTTACTGATGAGAAGTGCCTGAAGTGAAGACACATCGCTGTTCTTGCTACCGATTGTGAGATCAGTGTTGAACATTGATTGTGCTTGTGCTCCAGTCATTGAACCTCCGTTCATTGCTGAAAGCTGTGCTTGTAATGATGCAATCATTGCCTGGAGCTCAGCCATAGTTGCTGCTGATGCAGTACTAGTTGGGAGGAAAACTCCAAGAACGAGCGCAATCGCGATCATACCTGTAAATAATCTTTTCATATTTTGAATTCGAATTTTTAACATAGAAGAGTGGGAATTATTGCTAATGGTTCCACTCATTCTATGGTGATGCTTTTTGGTTGCCCAAGAAGCGGTAGTAAAACTAATAATTGTTTATAAACAAAAACGCTTTTTCTAACTCTTTAACTCCCCGTTCCAATTTGCCCTCTACTATATATAGAAAACAAATCGACTTGGAACGAGAAGGGAGTTTGTGATGTGGGTCTGAGTGCAATCGGTAATCAATCGTGTCCGAAAAAGAATGTCAGAAGTGTAAATCCGTATTAAATTGTCAAAGATCAGTATTTCCCTCTACCCATACAGACGGACCAGAAATACTTTTATTACACAAAGCGACAAGTCGCAATATGTACTAGGGATATTATAGCCCTGGCAAAAGTATTCTGCAAAAACCGTGTGGATAACTTATAGAGTAAGCCCCAAAAGGGCCCATCTATCAGTCCCGGAATAATAGCCTATTTCCGAGGGAAAGTCAAAAACTAGGGCAGTTACTAGCGCCTAGTAACAAATAGTTCGAGGGAATATATTCGTAATCCGTTTTTCGTATTTCGATTTTCCTCTCAGAGCTTCTCGTTACCAGGAACTAGTTTCTGTCCTTATACCAGGCTGTATTTTGTCCATCTTCGCTCCCCCTCCTTCTTCAGCATCCCTTCATCGACAAGGGCCAGAAGCTCACGCTGAATGGTCTTTTCACTGCAATCAGTGATGATGCCTACCACGTCCTTAATCATAATTTCTTTCTTCCGTTTGAGGAGATTGATGATCGCACTTTGGCGTTTATTTTTCTTTACTGCTACTGGGCTAAACTCCCGAAGTTTCATTCGGTTTTC
>JBKJKY010000008.1:0-5072 GCA_046597175.1 Parcubacteria group bacterium | reverse complement strand
TTCATATTATTTGCTCGCAAATCAAGTGTGACTCCTGAGCCAGAATAATTTGTACTAACTCCTGAAGTAGAGGATCCTTGAGTTGGTGTTGTTACCGATACTGTGACACTTTGAGTTGGGGCGTACGCCTTTGTAGAATATACAGGCGCAGGCACTGTAACCCATCGGTAGCAACTGAGTGTAAATGTAGTATTTTTTGTAAGGGCACCAGTTGACATATTACCAAATGCGGCTCCTCCTGCATTTACGACAACTCCATCTGCAGAAATTTCACAGGTATTTGAATACAAGGCGCTCCAGGTAAGAGTTGTTGACTGACCTGAGACTACTGACGATGCTTGTGCATTGAACACCGCTGAGAGTTGTACATTTCCTGACACACCGGTTTGACCGAGCGTTGGAGCTACAACGGTAAGAGATGGGTTAAGAGGTATCACGTTCACGGTTACACTATCAACCGCGGTATATCCTTGGGCATTATCCTGACAACTAATAGTATAGGTCGTAGACTGTGTTGGTCTTGCGGTGAAGGTATCAACTGGTAAACGATATCCACTCCAATTAATACTGTCTCCTTGAATCGAATTACTATTTCCCCCAGATGCACGACACACCATACGATAAATGAGTGCGTTCGGTGCTGTGCCCCAGCTGAGTCTGACTGACTGCCCTGCGGTGATATTTACTGGACCATCTGAATTATCCGCCTCAATGTCGACAGTAAGACCTGATGGGTTTGCAGCGGTTGGTGTCTGTGATTGAGTAGTGTTACCAGTCCCTTGAGTTACGATGACTGTGGCTGTCTGAGTGGTGCTTCCCCCATTTGCAGAATCACATCGCAAAGTCATAGTAAATGTTCCCGGAGAATAGAAAGTTAACGCTTTACTTCCACTGAGGCTATTTCCATAAAGTGAGAAGCTTCCATCCCCACCTCCATAACACGCTGTTGCTCCAATAGAGCTCCAAGTAAGGGTAACTGGTTGATTGGTCGAGGCTGATGTTGCTGAAGAATTGAACGAAACTGAAGGACCTGCCGCATTGAGGTTTCGAAGTACAGAATACTGGGCAGTTGCCGTAGGGACCACAGCGCCTATTGCAGCAGGGCAACTCAAGGTATACGTTTCATCGGTAAAGATACTGAGCGACTTACTACCTGAAACTGGAAGTTGCCCAGTGAAGTTTACCCCCTGTGTTGGACTCGAAAGTGCACAATATATTGCACCAGTGGCACTCCAATTAAACGTCCACGTTTGGAATTTAAATGGAGGTATACCTGCTACTGCACCACCGACTGCGGTGAAGCTGTTGATTGTCGGACTATTTCCTCCTGCAGAAACTCTTACCTCCACTCTGTCTGACGCAGTTCCATTTGGTCCGGTACAGGTGAGAATGTAGATGTTCGAAGGATTTGAAAGGCCACCCGTTGATTGCTGGAATCCTGATGTCGGCTTACTTCCTGTCCAACTTCCTGCCCAGCTATTTGAAGGACCTTCAGATGCTGTACAACTTGTTACATTTCGGCTTGACCAAGCAAGAGATGGTCCCTGTCCACTCGAAACGTTTGTAGCTGATGCAGTAAGAATCACACTTGGCTGAGTTCCAGTACCAGTTCCTCCTGTTCCGACAGTCACAATAACGCTTGCATTGTTTGATGTCCTATTTAATGAATCAACACAAGTTCCAGAAAAGGTAGTTGTGGTCTGTACGTTATTTACCTGTATAGAATTATTTTGAGGCAAATTAGGAGCGCCGTTGAACGTAGCATTCCATGCAGAATTATTCGGTGAAGTAGTTATGGTACAACGCACTGCGGTACCGCTTTGGACATTGAGTGCAATAAATGGTGACGCTCCCGCTGAAACTGAAGTTTGACTTGCACTCATAGTAACAACTGGGGCATTACCACTACCTCCAGTGCCGACGTTTACCGTTACTGAATCACTTACTGATTGCCCGCCACCAACTGGAGTACAGATTACTGTATAGACTGTAGTGCTCGTTACGACAGGAATTTGTTGACTGCCGAATCCGGAAGTAAGATTTCCTCCTGAGCCACCAAATGCATAGATACCTGCTGGACTTCCAGAACCTTTACATTCAAGACTTGCCGGTGTTGCAGTCCATGAAAGGATGATTGGTGTTCCTGCGATGATACTTATCGGTCCATCTGATGCGTTTACTTTTAGGTCAACAGAACCTGATGTTGGACTACCTCCAGTACCAACGGTAACAATAACGCTTGCATTGTTTGATGTCCTATTTAATGAATCAACACAAGTTCCAGAAAAGGTAGTTGTGGTCTGTACGTTATTTACCTGTATAGAATTATTTTGAGGTAAATTAGGAGCGCCGTTGAACGTAGCATTCCATGCAGGATTATTTGGTGAAGTTGTGATGGTACATCGAGTAGCAGTACCATTTTGGACATTGAGTGCAATATATGGAGATGCTCCAGCAGAAACTGATGTTTGACTTACACTCATGCTAATGACTGGTGCGCCTGCATTTCCGATTGTTGTATCATCACCAACGACAACATTTACGAAGTCATCCACAGATTTCACCGTAAATCCTGCGATGTTGTATGAGCAGTTAAATTTATACGTAGTAGTTCCAAATGGATACACAGCGCGGGTACCATTGGCTGGATTACGACTATCCATTGTTTCGTAGGTAGTTCCAGTCGTATCGGCGAGCTTACATGTTCTTGTGGTATTTGGAACATCGAGAGTTCTTGTGTATGTGAGAGTCACCTTGTCACCAGGATTTACTGAAGTTCTATCAGCAGTAAGTCGTACTGCGTAGTTTGTAGTAGGGTTTTGGGTGGTAGTACCATTTGATCCTCCTACATCGCCACAAGCAATAGTGTTGATTGCAGCTTGAGTCCGGACACCGACTGCACCATACCCAGTAGTAGCCGCGGTCCCTGAAGAAACGATGTTCTGACTCGCTTGAAATTCTCGAACTGCCTGACGAGTAAGTGGCCCGTAGTAGCCACTCACAGATCCATCTGAGAGAAAATTGTGCTCTACAAGAAAGCTCTGTAGGTCCCGAACATCTTGATTTTGATTTCCAACAGTTAAGCCTGCTTGAATGAGTGGAACCTGGCAAGCATCCTCATATGTTGGGATCGCAAACGCCTGCTCAGAGGGAATAATAAAAGTGAGTGCGAGTGCGAAAAAGAAAATATTTTTAAAATAATGTTTCATAATAAAAGAACAATTGTTAAAAATTAATAAGAAAATGTGGAACCCAAAATACTTCTCTATTCTATCAAATGAAATTAGGAGTGAATAGCACGCAAACACCTTAAGGTGTTTGCGTGCTATTCACGTTTTCGTGTGGCTGTACTCAAAGTAGAAAAAAAATTCCAGTGTCCGCCCTCTTGGAATCGAACCAAGGACCGCAGAGGTATATGAATTATTTCAGAGTCCGCCTTCTTGGAATCGAACCAAGGACCGCAGAGGTATAAGCTCTGTGCTCTAACCAACTGAGCTAAAGGCGGACTCTAAAATTTTCAATTCATATAACTTCTTCGCTCGCGGATCATGAAAACTTACTTTCGCGATCCACTCACTCGAAGCTATAAGCTCTGTGCTCTAACCAACTGAGCTAAGGGCGGGATATACGGAGAAACACTATTAATATAGAGGAATCGGCAAAAAAACGCTATGTTTGGAAAACAGTGCATAATCGCCTCTTTTCTTTTTAGATACTGATACAATAAAGGTGCATTTTTTATTAATAACACTTTCTCACATGAATGGACTTCACAAGATAACGTTTATTCTTTTGGTGATTGGTGGGCTTAATTGGCTTCTTGAAGTATTTGGATGGGCAATTGGTAGTTGGGGTTTACCTGGTATTGTAGTACAAATCGTGTACGTACTTGTCGGACTCTCTGCAATTGTAGAAATAGCTACTCACAAGAGTAACTGCAAAGCATGCGACTCAAAGGGGGTGGAAATGAATGGGCAAATGTAAATTAAACACAAAAATTCCTTTACAAAAAAACCGCTATACGCGGTTTTTTGTAGTCTTCCTACTGTCTTAAGTAATAATAGTTGGCGACTCGATAGAATGCTTGATCAAACGCTTTCGCAAAACCAAGCCAATCAACACGACTCGGACGGTTCCCCGTGAATATCTGATCTGCCATCGAAAGATACGCAGGATCTTTTGTCTTACTGTAATACCAGACATACGGAGGCAAGATCAGATTATTAAGTCCCGCTGCGTATATAATTTGCATATTTCCGCAATCACCTACATTTATCTTGGAACAGTAATTGAATCCTTTGCCTACAGGATCCCACTGCGTCGTCCACATATAATCGAGGGATTTTTTAACATACGGCAGGATGCGAGCATCCGCACTGTACTCATCGTAATATCGACTGACCGCAGTGAGGAATATACCAACCATAAAGTTTTTCTGTTCACCGGCATACTGCACATTTCCAGGGAATTTCCCTGATGAATCAATGAGAGTGAGGAGCTGAGTAAATTCAGTAGGGAGAATTGTCTGTAGGTTGTACGGTGTTGTATATGGGTTGTGATACTTATCAACTCCTGGGTTACAAGCAATCTTCAGACAATCAAGCTGGGCGAGCATGGCGCGTCCTTTGCCACGCATTGCTCCATCTTGCTGATCGAACCCATAGAAATTCATCGCACCTGTCCACCACTCTGTAAATATTCCGACAAGCTTAAGAGGGTTTTGGTCCCCTGTCATCCAGTAATGAACTACCATACTTTCAGTGTTAGCCGCCCATTCATTTGGGACTCCACCGTTAAATAAGAAGTAGTTTTGATATGCATTCCCCATTCTCCATGACATTTGATACCACTTTGGGTCAGCAGTTTGGATGTAGTGTTGGTAGTGAGTCATGGGATGATCGTAAAGGGATTGGTTGCGGGCCCACTGATTGAAATACTTCGCATCAATCTGCGGCGCCATCACCTCAAAATCAACATCCATCGCACGAACATCAGCAGTTGAAGATTGAACCTGACTTGCCGTAAGTTGTTTCCCTGCAACTTCAGTACTGACGAGGTAGGAAGCAGAGGTA
>JBKJKY010000044.1:0-14297 GCA_046597175.1 Parcubacteria group bacterium | reverse complement strand
CCTCTTTTTTGATGATGGGGAGTACCCACCGCAGACGTTCTTCTTTAATTGTTGTAGCCATGTATATGGTCATTTCTCCATTCTAGGAGAAACCGCCATATGTGTGTGCACATTACCTGTATTACTTGACTTTTATTTTAATTATGCTATTATATATACCAGTAGTTCTCTAGCAGTTGTCGCAGTAAAAACTTCCATTGGCCAAGAGGCCAGGAGCTCGACATGCTCGACATCACTTCCCGCCTCGCGCAATACATCATCGCCGAGCTCAACATTTTGCGGGCGTTCGTCGCTGGTGAGGGGGCGCACGCAACCTTCATCCTCAAGAGCGGATTCGTGCTCTCGGAGGAGATGAAGACGGTGGTCGCCCAGATGGAGACCGTCAAGGTTTCCATCGAGAAGTCGCTCGATGCCTCAGGAGTCTCCCGAGGTATTGGTGGAACCAACCTCCTTGAAACCTTGAAAGTGGTCATGGACGTTGACCACGATATTGGCAGGGAGATTATCGAGTTCGTCGACGAAGAGTCACCCGCGAAGTTCGTCGCGCGCTACGATGCCCTCAAGGGCACCGATGCCCACGAGAAGCTCGAGGCACGTTTTCGCACCGAGCTCCGGCTCTTCAGGGCTAAGGTTTCCGTGGAAAAGATCACGCTCGACGAGGCCATCGAAGCCTACGGCCTCATGGACGGGATCATGCAGTATATCGAGGAGCAGGCGAAAGCCAAGCACTCGATGGCAGCAACCGCCCGGCCCGTTCAGAACCGCATTCGTTCGGTACTCAACGTGAAGCCGGCAGTGAGCAACTACGCTGCCAAGAAGGCGGCGAAGCGACTCGCTGACGCGCAGCGTCGGGCAGGAATGCAGAGCGGGAAAGGTGACAGCAAGCCCGCGATGCGGAAGTAAACGTAAAAGACTCAAGTAGACACCGTTCGCGGTATCGCTTGGGTAACAAGGGTCGGACTTACACAGTTCGGCCCTTTTTGTTTGTCTCTATAGTATAGAGTAAGACCCCGAACGCGAAGCGTTTGGGGTCTTCTGCATTGCTCTCTACTTTGACTTCTACCTCAAATTATGATTTTATGGTGTTCGCACATGAGTACTTTGTAACATACCCGCACACCGGAGACTGTATGACAAGAGAAGAGGAGAGTCCCTATTTGGACGAGGGTGTGAAGCGTATCGAGGAAGAGTGCTGGTCTCGAAATCGAAAAGGTTTGCGCTTGCTCACCATACGCATACGCTATCTTTGCGATGTAATCGCTGAGCTCGCGCTTTCAGAGAACCATATTCTGAGAGCGGGCATTCGAAACAACCTCACGGTGTTTCGAGAGTATGTGATGGGTGTAGCGAATGGCGCCATCTACACCGATCGTGAAATTTCGAAGGTAGTACAATTCGGTGCAGAGCTCGAGGATAGGATCTCTCACGAAATTTCTGCACTTTTTCTCTCCTCGTTCTCTGCATTTTCCGGTTCAGCAGAGTGTCTAAGGCAGGAAGATCTCGGTGTGTATACCGCGAACGAACCCCAGATTGAACAAGTCCTCAGTTCACTTCTGCATACAACTCAGTGTTCGAAAAAATCGAACCTCTTCCATATGTATGTGGGTACGTACAATAGAGCGCAGAGGCTTTTACCCTCCCTTCTGAGTAGCGTGAGGGAGAGGAAGCAAGCACAAGAGATTGAGGCAGACAATCAAGCGCTCCTGTATGTAGTCTTCTAAATGTATTGTCGAACCCCCGAACGCGAAGCGTTCGGGGGTTCTTTGCTGTGCAGAATTGACGACTGACTAACCGTTCCTATAATAGAGGGCGAATTACTCTATAGTGAGTAAGCATTAACAGAATAATTTTTTCCATATGAAAAAGACGCAGAAATCAAAGAAATCATCATTTGGGCTTATGCCATTTGGAGATCGCATTGTTGTCCGTGAGAGTAAGACTTCAGAAGGAAAGAAAACTGATTCTGGTATTTATATCCCTGACGGAGCGAAAGAAGAAAAAGGCATGAAGCGAGGAGTTGTTGTTGCGGTAGGAAGCGGAAGAATGGAAGATGGAAAACGAATTCCTATTGAAGCTTCTGTTGGAGACACAGTCCTTTTCCATTGGGGCGAGCTTGCAGTTGTTGATGGAGAGGAATATTTTTTAGTTCGGGAAGGAGAAGTGGCGGGGAAAATACAGTAAACGAAATTCGAAATACGGAAGACGAATATCGATGATGCAGTAAGAATATAATACAATCGATAAAAATTACTGAAAACTTAACATTTACAACTCAAAACTATGTCAAAAGTAATTTTATTTAATGAAGATGCACGCAAGGCACTCAAGCGCGGGGTAGATACCGTTGTCTCTGCGGTAAAAGTAACAATTGGCCCTCGCGGAAAGAATGTGGTGCTCGACAAAGGGTATGGAAGTCCTACTATCACCAATGACGGAGTAACTATCGCAAAAGAAATTTCTCTCAAGGATAAGTTCGAGAATATGGGAGCAGAAATCGTCAAAGAAGTCGCGACGAAAACCAATGATGTTGCGGGTGACGGAACAACTACTTCTGTTGTACTTGCCGGGGCGCTCATTGAAGGCGGATTCAAGAAAACGACCATGGGTGCAAACGCTATGGGCATTCGTCTTGGAATGGAAAAGGCTGTAACGGACGCAGTGGCGGAACTCCGTTTAATGGCAAAAGCTATCAAGACTGACGCTGAGATAAAGCAAGTAGCAACTATTTCTGCAGAATCAGAAGAAATCGGAAGTATCATTGCAAACACCATAAAAAAAGTAGGGAAAGATGGTGTAGTTACGGTAGAAGAATCACCGACTTTTGGTGTTGAGTCAGAAGTTGTTGGAGGACTTCAAATCGAGAAAGGATACATCTCAGCATACATGGTGACGAATACTGATCGGATGGAATCTGAGTATCGTGATGTACCAGTCCTTATTACAGACAAGAAAATTAGTACCGTAAAAGAAATCTTACCACTACTTGAGAAGCTCGCTGCAACAGGAAAAAAGGAGTTGGTAATCATTGCAGAAGACGTTGATGGTGAGGCGCTCACTACATTTGTACTCAATAAGCTTCGCGGAGGATTCAATGTCTTAGCGGTGAAAGCGCCGGGCTACGGTGATCGAAAGAAAGAGATACTGACTGACTTGGCAATTGTGCTTGGCGGGGAAGTTATTTCTGATGAAACAGGAAGCAAGCTCGATACTGCAGAGCTCACGGTGCTCGGAAGAGCAAGTAAGATAATTGCAACGAAGGATGTGACGACCATTGTTGGCGGAAAAGGAAAGAAGTCAGCAGTTGATGCTCGCATCGCACAGCTCAAAAAACAAAAAGATCATACCGATTCAAAATTTGATATTGAAAAGATTGAAGAGAGAATTGCAAAACTTGCCGGTGGTGTTGCGGTTATCCGTGTTGGAGCAGCGACTGAAACTGAGATGAAATATCTCAAACTCAAAATTGAAGATGCGGTGAATGCGACCAAAGCTGCGATTGCAGAGGGGATTGTTGCAGGGGGCGGTACTGCACTCGTCAAAGTGGCGAAGAAGCTGGCAAGCAAGCACACCGAAGATGGAAAGAGTTTGCTCGCAAGTGAGTTTGCGGTTGGATACCACGTGGTGGTAGATGCACTCCGCGAACCACTTCGTCAGATTGCAATAAACAGCGGAAGGGAAGACGGCAGTGTCGTCATTGATACTGTCGCAAAAGGAGGGGCGAACTCTGGATACAATGCGAGTGAAGATATATTCGTCGACGATATGTTTAAAGCAGGAATTATTGATCCAGTAAAAGTTACTCGCTCTGCACTTCAAAACGCAGCATCAGCCGCATCAATACTTCTTACAACAGAAGTAGCAATTGCTGATGAACCAAAAGAAGAAAAAGGTGGCGTACCTGATATGGGCGGGATGGGAGGATACTAGAGGAGTTTTTAGTCAAAAAATACAAAATTGGATAAGAAAAACTCCCTCGTCTGACAGTGTCAGACGAGGGAGTTTGATTGAGCCTGCTCATTCTCTTTTTCTGCCAGAAGAGCCGAGCGGATCCCCTCCGAGCGTAAACAGGCCTACTATGGCGAGGAAAATCATCGCCATGAGTGTAGCTATCTGCAACGGGGAAAGCATGATTTGTTCCGGTTGAAGTGGACGTCAAAACATCCTTCGTGACTTACTTGGATCCAGCCATTCATACCGTTTGCTACTGTTTGCATTTCTGTTTCTCCATCCGATACATAAAAATGGAATAACAAACAAACAGGAGCAGACAACAATCACTCCGGGCGCAACTTCGAGGATGGTACTCCACATCTTTTCCATATCGCCTCCGCCTTGTGAAGTGTAACTTCCGCAACGTAGGACTTTGGGGTGCTGTCTATATTTTATTTTATACCTATCAGAAAAAAATGAAATTAATACCAGTGGAAAACTCTATGGTATAATAGTGCTTTATTAATCCTAAGCCCATATTTTATGTCTTTCATCACAATCTTACTCGTCATTGTTATCCTCGCAGTGCTCTATGTCATTGTTTCATACAATGGTTTTGTAAAGATGGTAAACCGCGCAAAAGAAGCTTGGGCAGATATCGATGTTCAGCTCAAGCGTCGCTATGACCTCATTCCTAACCTTGTAAACACAGTGAAGGGGTATGCAACTCATGAATCATCTGCATTTGAAAATGTAACCAAAGCTCGTGCTGCTGCAATGGGCGCAACCGGAGTTGATGACAAAGCAAAAGCAGAAACGATGCTCACTGCATCTCTCAAATCAGTATTCGCGATCTCAGAAGCGTATCCAGAGCTCAAAGCGAATGAAAACTTTCTCCAGCTCCAAAGAGAACTTTCTGATACGGAGGACAAAATCCAAGCTGCACGAAGGTTTCACAATGGTAACGTTCGTGACCTCAATATCGGCATTGAATCATTTCCAGGGAATATTATTGCGGGAGTATTCCACATTACTCGTATGGAATTCTTCGAACTCGAAGCAAATGCAGCCGAGAAAAATCCTGTAGAAGTTAAGTTCTAGTTTATAAAATAGATGAGTGCTCAAAGTATCCTAGCAAAACTCGATATGAGTACTCGAAAGAAAGATGTACAAACAAAAGTAGGATTTTTTGTAATCCTACTTTTGTTTGTATTTGGTATAGGAGTATGGAGCACGCCCCTCTATTCGCAAACAATACCAGGTGAGAAAATTTTGGATTTTAGAACTCACATCACCATTTTTCCTGATAGCTCAATCAAAGTTTCTGAGTCGATTGAGTACGATTTTGATTCTCTCCAAAAACATGGGATATATCGAATTATTCCCGTTCAGTATGAAACTTCCTATGGAACGCAATCCATATCACTGAATGATATATCGGTAACAGATGGAACAGGGAATCCCTATCCGTTCACTACTTCTCTAGATGGAAATAACAAGGAGATTAAAATTGGAGATGCCTCTAAAACCATAAGTGGGATCCATAGATATGTTATTGACTACACAGTCTCACGTGCTATTGGGTATTTTGATTCGTATGATGAAATATATTGGAATGCAACAGGGAATGATTGGAAAGTGCCTATCCTCGCATCAGAGGCAACAATCACTCTACCTAAGCAGATTGCACAGAGTGATCTTCGCACTTCATGTTACGTAGGTTTTCTCGGTTCCCGCGATACATGTCAAGTCGACAGGCTAAGTTCAGAGAATGAAATGGTGAGTGAGGTGTCATTTAGCTCTCCGAGTGCCCTCAGTATGGGAAGTGGTCTCACAGTGGCTGTCGGGTTTCCAAAAGATATTGTTCAAAAACCAAATGTTTTGGAAAGAATGTTTAGCTATGCGCTCGATAACTTTATAGTTCTTCTTCCAATCCTCACTTTTATTGGTATGGCTCTCTTGTGGTGGAAAGCAGGAAGGGGCCCAAAAGGAAGTGGTGTGATTGTCGCAGAGTATGAATCGCCTGATAATCTCACCCCACTTGAAGTTGAAGCAATATTACGTACCAAACTTCGAGCATCCTCTCTATCAGCAGAAATAGTGCATTTGGCGGTTCGTGGCTACCTCACTATTACTCGGATTGAGAAAACCCGTTTCTTTATGAAATCTGCGGATTACGAGCTTCGGTTAGTGAAAGACTACTCCGACGTAGGTAATGAGTTTGATAAGGCGCTTCTCGAGGGTTTGTTTGGAAATGATAAAACGCGAGAATTACTCATGTCACTCCTTAGCGTTCCAGAAAATACTATACAACCAGGTGTTGTAAAAATTTCCGAGCTTAAGAACACTTTCTATAAAGCGATACCAAAGATTCAAAAAAGTGTATTTGAGTCTGTCACAGCAAAAGGATATTACCAAAAAAATCCAGAAAAAATTGTAAAAAAATACGTAGCGTATCCATTTACCGCCCTTATCGTTCTCGTTTTTTTTGTTTCCAATACAGGACTTTTTGAGGGCACAATTCTTTTTTCTTGTACAATTTCATTTCTTATTGTCGTTTTGTTTGGACTCATCATGCCAGCAAAAACAAAAGCAGGAGCATTGATAAAGGATAAAGTGTTGGGTCTTAAAGAGTACCTTCAAATTGCAGAAAAAGATCGTATAAATTTTCATAATGCGCCTGAAAAAAATCCTCAGTTATTTGAAAAATTACTTCCATTTGCCATGATTTTTGGTGTTGAAAAAGCATGGGCAAAAGAATTTGAAGGAATGTATGCCTCACCACCTGCTTGGTACAGTGATCCATATCATGCGGGTATGTTTAATGCCATTGCCCTCTCGGATGGTCTTCATGGCTTTAGTGGTGTAGCGACAAGGAGCCTCTCCTCGGCCCCGGGTGGATCATCGGGTTCTGGAGGGGGAGGATTCTCCGGAGGAGGTGGGGGTGGCGGAGGTGGGGGAAGCTGGTAAGATAGTGCTATGTCAGTAAATTTCTATACTCACAGTTCAGAAAATATCTGGAAAACGTGGCTCCTCATGCTTTCGTTTTTTGTGGTGGTTATTCTCTTCGGGTGGTTCCTCGCGATTTACTACAATAACCCGACTATTTTGCTATTTGGTATTGTGTTTTCGATTGTGATGAATATCACTTCGTACTGGTATTCAGACAAAATTGTGCTTTCACTCTACCGGGCAAAACCTGCAACGAGGGAAGAGTATTTCGATCTTTATACCGTAACGGAGAATCTTGCCATCACCGCAGGGCTCCCAAAGCCCGCACTCTATGTGATCACCGATCCCTCACCGAATGCATTTGCCACAGGAAGAAACAAAGAACATGCCGTGGTATGTGTGACAACAGGACTTCTCGCGATACTTAATCGTCAGGAGCTTGAAGGGGTGATAGCACATGAGCTATCACACATCGGCAATCGAGATATCCTACTCTCGACAGTTGTGGTGGTCCTTGTTGGATTTATTGCACTTGCATCAGACTTTTTTCTTCGCTCTACCATGTGGGGAAGACGGGACAATGAGAATAGAAACGGAGGGTTTCTCCTTATCGCGGGAGTCGTTCTTTCTATCCTCACACCTGTTGTTGCTACTATCATCCAGCTCGCCATTTCACGAAAGCGCGAATTCCTCGCAGATAGTTCGGGAGTGCTTCTCACTCGCTACCCAGAAGGCTTAGCTTCTGCACTCCGCAAGATTAGTAGTTCAGGAATCCCACTCGCGCATGCAAGCAATGCTACCGCGCACCTCTTTATTTCAAATCCATTCAAATCAAAAGGGGGAATTTCTAAATTATTTATGACCCATCCTCCGGTAGAAGAACGAATCGCCGCACTACTTGGAAAAGGCGCTGTCTAGTTCGTAATTTCTTTTCTCTGTACTATAATGCGCGGATGAATGAAAAAGCTCCAAATAGTAGTAGTTCGCAGGGTGAAGCACATGAATCACTAAGAAGTGAACTCGAAAAAATGTCTCACAGTGATCTTGTCGAATTTGCACTTCAAAATGCTGAAAAACTCAAAGAACTTGAGAAGCTTGTGACCGAAGATCCATTGATGGGGATAAATAGTCGAAGGAAAATGCAACAAGAGTTTCAAGCGTATTCAAATAGTCATAAAGAAGGTGCCCCACCGCGAAAAGAAGGGTACAAACATGCAAGTGTGCTCTTTTTTGATATTGATCATTTCAAAAAAGTAAATGATACCTATGGTCATGCTGTCGGTGATGCGGTTTTAGTGAAGGTAGCAAGCTCTATTTCAGAGCATGTTCGTGGTGATGATGAAGTCGGGAGATGGGGAGGAGAAGAGATCACTGCACTGCTCTATGGAACTACCGAAGCAGAGGCTACTGAAATTGCAGAAAGAATCCGTATCGCCATCGAATCTCTTACTTTCGACGGTATTGACTCTGCTCTTCCTGAGCTTAAGGTAACCACCAGTGTCGGCGTAGCAGAATTTGTTCCAAATGCTCCGTATGAAGAAATTGTCGCAAGAGCTGACGGTGCGCTCTACGAGGCGAAAAACGCCGGAAGAAATCGCGTGATCCGTCATTCAAAAATGGAGTAGAAATAGTAAATCCCTGGAGGGTGAGAAAGCGAATACGTGGAACTTTCGCAAGATCTTTGATAGTTTTGTGAACAAAGTGAAATAAAAACAGAAAAAGTGTACTGATTCTGTAAGAATCGCATAATATAATTTGGAGGGTTCGCATAGTGTGAGACTGGGATGGGACCCAGTCGTAAAGCCGGAGCGCGACGGCGCGAGGCGGAGTCGCATAAATTTTCAACAGAAAATTATATGTGACCTAGTGCGCATTTGGAGGGTTCGCATAGCGGTCTAGTGCGCCACGTTGGAAACGTGGTATACCCGAAAGGGTATCGAGGGTTCAAATCCCTCACCCTCCGCAAATGAAAAAAATTGTCTTCATCGATCGAGGGAATATTCTTCGCAGTCCAATGGCAAAGGGTATTTATAACTCTCTAAAAAAGAACAACTCAGTTGCTTCTGCCTACGGCACGAATGTTGCAGACCAGGGGAAAGAAGGATTAATTTTGTTTGATTATCCAAAACTTGCCGATACAATTTTGGTGCTAAAAAATCATGGAATAGATATTTCAAATGAACGTTGCATCCAGCTACTTCCTGAGCACCTTCAGGATGCTTCAAAAATAATAGTCATGACAGAAAAAGAGGATATCCCAGAGTGGCTACAAGATTATGATTATGAATATTGGGAGATCCCTAACCCAGACCCTGTCACAAAAGAAATAGCGGAAGAGGAATTTCTGTTACTTAAGCACAAAATAACTAGACTAATAATATAGTTGCTACAATACCTCCATGCAAAATATGAGTGGCAAAGGTTTCAACATACAAAGAAGCATTATTTTGGCATTTGTCACTCTCTACACACTCTATTACATTCGAACCCTTTCTGATTGGCACTTCATCGACAATGTAAATCTTATTTTCCATGAAGCAGGGCATCCAATCTTTGGAATATTTGGTGAATTCTTTGGCGCGCTCGGTGGGTCACTGATGCAAGTGCTCGTGCCAATTGTTTGCACAATCTATTTCTCCATGCGGAGGGAATATTTTTCTGCATCACTTCTTTTGTTTTGGGTAGGACAAAACTTTTTGAATGTTTCAGTCTATGCCGGAGACGCTATTCGCATGAATTTACCACTCCTTGGTGGTGATGGAGTAACGCATGACTGGAATTATGTACTCTCTACCCTCGATATATTGAAATATACACCCCAGGTCTCTGCAATCCTGTATGCAGTTGGTATGTGTATCTTGGTATTTGGCTTTATATCTGCCCTTAAATATTGTTTTGAAGAATCCTAGATACCTATACAACTAGGTGTTTTGAGGATATTCTATGACGATATGGAACAAACTCCTCAAGTAGCAGTTAGGGATATACTCAAGCATTTTAGAAGGGGAATAAGTCCAGTATCGGGTGGGTTTTTCATAAGTATTGGAGCACTTTTGTGCTCAAATCTTATACTTATTTTTCCACCACTTTTTTATAAAAAGTTTTTCGATGCACTCGCCGGGGGTGTTGTTCCAGGTCTTTCGCGGGTTTTGACTACGATCATCTCAATTATTTTAGTCCTTCATATAATTGGCTGGATTTTTAGACGCGTAGGAATGTTTTCTTACAATTACATGCAGTCAAGAGTGATAGCGAAGCTTAAGCAAAATTCATTTGACTATCTTACTCTTCACTCATATAGCTTTTTTACTAATAATTTCAGCGGTAGCTTGGTGCAGAGGGTTAATAGGTTTAGTAGGGCATTCGAATCACTCACTGATGTATTTACGTTCAATGTTATCCCACTCCTTATAACTATTGTTTCTTCTATTATTATCACATGGTTTCTTGTGCCTGCACTTTCTCTTATCATAACCTTGTGGATTATCATCACCACTGTGTTTAACATTGGATTTTCAAGGTGGAAATATAAGTATGACCTGGTTTCTTCTGAAGCTGATTCAAAAACATCTGGGTTTCTCTCGGATACGATTACAAATAACAATGCAATTTCACTTTTTAGTGGAAATAAGTTTGAGTCTCTCAATTTTATAGAGATTACAAATGATCAAGCAAAGAAACAGAGGTTTTCTTGGCAACTTAGTGAAGCGCTTGATGGAGCGCAATACCTTTTCTTACTATTTGTTGAATTTTTTGTTTTCTACTATGCCATTCAGTATTGGGATAGAGGAATTATTACAGTAGGAACATTTGTACTCGTGCAAACCTATATTATCGGTCTTGCAAATCAGCTTTCTGGAGTAAGTAGGATCACCCGCAATATTTATCAAAGTCTCGCAGATTCAAAAGAGATGGTGGAAATTTTGGAGAAACCATACGAAATAGCAGATACGGTAAATGCAAAGAGATTACTAGTCTCAAAAGGAGAAATCACTTTTACAGATGTCGGTTTCAATTTCAATGAAACGCGTGAAGTTATAAAAAACCTAAACCTCACAATTCATCCTGGGGAAAAAGTCGCGGTCATTGGTCCATCTGGCGCTGGAAAGACCACCTTTGTTCGCCTTATTATGCGACTTTATGATGTAACCAATGGAAGCATCGCTATCGATGGCCAAAACATCCAATCGGTAACTCAAGACAGTCTTCGAGAATTCGTCAGTTTTGTCCCGCAAGACCCAGTTCTATTTCACCGTACGCTCATGGATAATATTCGGTATGGAAGACGCGATGCAACCGATGAAGAAGTCAAAGAGGCAGCGAGACTCGCACACTGTACAGAATTTATTGAGTCTCTACCTCTTCAGTACGAAACATTCGTTGGAGAGAGAGGTATTAAGCTTTCTGGTGGCGAACGTCAACGTATTGCGATAGCTCGAGCGATTTTGAAACGTGCACCTATACTCATTCTCGATGAAGCAACCTCAAGCCTCGACTCGGAGTCTGAAACTCTTATTCAGGATGCATTTGATACTCTGATGAAAGACTGCACAACAATTGTCATTGCACATAGACTCTCAACTATCAAAAAAATGGATCGCATTATTGGAATGTCAGACGGAAAAATTGTAGAAGAGGGTACGCATGAAGAGCTCTCAAAGAAAGAAGGAGGGCTGTATCATAAGTTGTGGAATCTCCAGGTCAGCGGTTTCATCCAGGAATAAATTTTTATGAAAGACCCGCTTACTGTCATTCCAGGAATTGGAAAGAGTCTTGCAGAAGACCTTAGGAATATTGGCATTACTGAAGTTGCTGATTTAAAAGGAAAAGACCCAGAGGAGATGTATAAAAAACTTGAGGAATTTGAAGGAGTACACCAAGATAGGTGTGTTCTCTACACCTTTCGGTGCGCAGTATATTTCGCAGAAACAAAAAAACCAAAAAAAGAATTACTGAGGTGGTGGGATTGGAAGGATAGACAGTGGTAATGTTGTGGCTTGTTCTGTAGCAGGTTGTACTCAGCTTTGCTACCGGGATGGAATTGGAAAGATACGAAGTAGGTGTATAAGTTCGTTTTTTCTACACATGTATCTGTGATAGAATTTTCGAAGAGTTTTGAATAGATTTCAAGTTATTAGTTAACATTAGTTATTTTATGTTTGTACCTGTCACACTTATTGTTATCGGTGTTGTCTCGATCTTAAATACTCTTGGTATCTACGCAGCGAACTGGGATATCGTGTGGCCACTTCTTCTTATTGTTCTTGGCCTCTACATGGCAATTCGAAGGGCATTTGGTAATCACTGCAATGGATGCGGTAATTGCGCGCACTGCAAAGATTGTAAGTCTTGCAAAGTAGGGTAGTCAAAATACGAATATCGAAGTTCGAAAAACGAAGTTAAAACCCCCTTTAGGGGGTTTTAACTTTTTGGTAAGTTTTATTCAAACTCGTGTTTCGATTTTCCTTATTCGAGTTTCGTATTTCGTACTACCCCCTGGTATACTAATCCTTATGAAAGCGGGAACTAAATTTTTTGTCGTCACAGTTATTTTGGTAACAGTAGTAGGGTCATGGTTTTATGTTCGCAGTCGTCTCGGAATTGTCTCTGCACCTAAACCAACTCCGTCTGCGCCCGTTGTAAAGACGCCCACAGTTTTTGCCCTCTACACTAGTTCAAAGTACGGATTTTCTTTTTCGTACCCGAACACTCTCGAGCTTACTGAATATAATCCTGAGCAGATAAATATTGGACGAAAGGGAAGTGTACGAGTGACACCGCTCGTTGAAGTTTCAATTATTAAGAGTAGTCCTGAAATCCAAGTGCAGAGCTTCGATGAGTTTGTTCTCGAAGCGGCTCGGGAGGCATGTTCGTACAAGACTGCCACCATAGAGCTCAGCTGTAACAGGCTCGATGACATTGCAAAAATTAAGCCCTACACTTCGAGCAAAGGCGCAAAGGGGCAAGTTTTCTATCTGAAAGGTGAAGAGAAGGATATAAAGACCGGAAAGACTATGACAGCACGGAGAGGCCCTTTCTACACATTTAATACGACAGCAAGAACCCCGAATCATATGAGTTTCCTCATGATTAATAATCCGGTTCAGACTGATGTTACCAGTGCTGACCTTGGAGCAATAGAATCAATTGCAGATTCAGTGTTCACTCAAAACTAATATACGGGTATTTTGACTTTATTTTCCTTTCTTGCATAATAGAGTTGTATAGGTATCTCGAAGCGCTTTGGGCTGGTGGATGTGCCGTTTCGGTCTCCTTGAAGTCAAAAAAGCAAGAGAGTTCTCGTCACCTTACATTTTAAAAGCTAGAAGACGAGGAAATAAGGAATGGCAATGAAACTATATGTTGGTGGTATTCCGTACTCAACTACGGAAAACGATCTCCGCGATGCGTTCGCGCAAGCAGGAGCAGTGGAGTCAGTAGCGATCATTATCGATCGCATGACTGGCCGATCGAAGGGATTTGGATTTGTTGAAATGACAGATGCAGATGGTGCTTCGAAGGCTATTGACCTTTGGAACGGAAAGGACTTTCAAGGACGAAAGCTTACCGTAAACGAGGCTCGCCCAATGCAACCACGCAACTAGTTAGCTTGAGAATATATTCTCACTACAGCAAAAACCGTCCATTATTTGGACGGTTTTTGTATTGCCAGAAACGTTTTCCCCGCATGGTCAAGCAAAGTAGGATATGCTGCGGCTTTCTGGCGTATACTTACACATATGAAACCTTGGATACTCCTCGTTATCATCTTCAGCATACTTGTAGTGTCAGCATATACACTTCAAAATCAGAGTAGGAGTACTCCGTCTCGCTATACCTACACGACACCTGCGATTATCGGTAATGCCCCTATTAGTATTGATCGAGTCAATTCACCGCTCGGTCGTCAACTAGGTCTTTCGGGTGAAAAATTCCTGCGTGAAAATCAAGGCTTACTTTTTGCATTTGAGGAGAATTCAATGTACGGCATATGGATGAAAGATATGAATTTTGCAATCGATGTAGTGTGGTTCGACGAAAATCTCCGAGTAGTGAGTATCCGAAAAGAATTCAGTCCATCATCGTACCCGGAAGTTGCATACCCAACAGCGCCTGCCAAGTACGTGCTCGAGGTTCCTGCTGGTTTTGCTGATACTCACCAAATAAAAATTGGTGACACACTCCGTTTGCAGGAATGAGCGCTCAAATACGGACCAGTACAGCCGTGGGAAACCATGGTTCTTTACAGTCTTTTCTTTTCATTTTCTAGGTACCGAAATGGTAGTTATCCACAGCAATGAAAGTTCATTTTTTTTCTACAATAGAGAGGTAATTTTTTGTTTTTCGTTCATTTTTTCTCTGTTTTCTTCAAAAAAATGTAAAAAAGTTAGTATTTTTACAAAATTGATTTTTGA
>JBKJKY010000027.1:0-9972 GCA_046597175.1 Parcubacteria group bacterium | reverse complement strand
CTTGATACATACAAGAAATCAATCATCTCAAAGCGCTAGTCGCGATGTTTTTTTCATACATCTCTTTGCGGGTCACTTTAATTGCTCATGCGTAGTTGGATTAACAGTTGAGTGAGGTATTATATATGTACACATGAACTCATTTGGTATTGATACAGAAAATGTGCATCACGCATATCTTATAGCGGGAGATGGGAAACGGGTGGTTCCAATCATTGAGGAATTCCTTATGAAAGATTTGGAATATCGGCTCCACGGTAATCCTGATTATGTAAAAGAAGAATTTGAGCTTTTTGGTGTAGATGATAGTCATCGTATACACAGTATCCAAAGTAAAAAGGCAATTACAGAAGGAAAAAAGATTTTTGTATTGTCAGTGCAAAGTTTTTCAAGTGAGGCACAAAACTCACTCCTTAAAATGTTCGAAGAACCAACGAGCGACACTCACTTTTTTATTATCGTACCCTCACTCGAGGCAATACTCCCAACTCTCCGCTCACGAATGCCCGTCCTCAATCTTGGAGATTTGGCCAAAAGAAACCCAGATACTGCATTTGCCAAAGAGTTTTTTGCGAGCACAATTTCTGATCGTCTCAAACTGGTCAATCACATCATAGAAGATAAAGATAAAAGTAAAGCGGGTGCGTTTCTCGACGACATCGAGCATCACGCTCACAGCTTGCTCAAGGCAGGAGAATCGAAAGATGCGCTCACACTGCTCCTTCAAGATGTGCTCGTGTTTCGAGGGTATCTCAATGACCGGGCACCATCCATAAAGATACTCGTTGAGCACATCGTTCACACGCTTCCAAACTTGTAGACACACCTCTCGCGAGTGTATAATGCCTGCCATGGTGCTTTTTACTCACGCAGTCGTCGGTGGCGCAATCGGCGCAGTTACACGGACACATCCAGTTCTTGCCTTTACTCTCGGGTTTGTCAGTCACTTCGTACTCGATGCTCTCCCACACTGGGACTACCCACTCGAATCAAGCCGGGAGCATGAATCAGGTGATCACCTCAAGGGCGATTTTGTACTTAATCACAAGTTTCTTTTTGATCTTATCAAGATTGGAACCGATCTTCTGCTCGGTATTGTTATCGTCTATCTATTTTTCTCCGCAGATATTTTGAACCCTTCCGCATTTCTGACGCAAGGAACTTTCTGGGGAATGATCGGTGGTATCCTCCCAGACTTTTTACAGTTTGCCTATTACAAAATAAAACGAGAGCCGCTCACCTCACTTCAGAAGTTCCATATTAGGGTTCACACGAACAAACGTTTTGACGGTCAGCATATTGTGGGTCCGCTTCTTCAAGTACTCTTTGTAGTTGTAATTCTCCTTATGTCGCTCTACTTTGGTTCATAGCGCTCCCGCGCCGCCTTTGTTACAATGCTGGTACCTAAGTTTAATTTATATGGCATATTCATTTTCACAATTCAGTCAAAAAACCGTAGATATTGCGAGCTGGCTCCAGAACGAGTTTTCGACTATTCGCACCGGAAGGGCAACCCCAAATATTTTAGATGGCGTATCAGTTGAGGCGTATGGATCTCGCATGAGTATTCGAGAAGTGGCGAGCGTGTCTACCGAAGATGCAAAGACACTCCGCATTGTGCCGTGGGATATGTCACAAGTAAAAAACATTGAAAAAGGAATTCAAGACGCCGAGCTCGGCCTCTCCATTTCAACCGATGAGAAAGGGCTCCGTATTTCATTTCCTGATCTTACGAGTGAACGACGGGTCTCTCTCGTGAAGCTCCTCAAGCAAAAGCATGAAGAAGCTCGCATCTCACTTCGTATGGAGCGAGAGAGAACAAAGGGTGATATCGACAGCAAGGAGAAAGCGGGTGAGATGGGAGAGGATGATAAGTTTCGCGCTGTTGCTGAACTCCAAAAATTGGTTGATGAGGCAAATAACAAACTCGACGAAATGGCAGGGAAGAAAGAAACCGATATCCTACAAAATTAATTTTTATATTCATGTCAGTCATTATATTTATCATTGTTCTTGCTATCCTCGTTCTGGTACATGAATTCGGACATTTCATCGTTGCAAAAAAGTCGGGGATTAAAGTTCCCGAATTTGGGCTCGGCTTTCCGCCCAAGCTCTGGAGTAAGACATTTGGTGAGACAGAGTATTCACTGAACGCCATTCCATTTGGCGGATTCGTAAAAATATTTGGTGAAGATCCAAATGATGAATCTATCTCGGGTCCCGAGCGTTCTCGCGCTATTTCTGCAAAACCTCGGTACATCCAAGCTGCCGTGCTCGTTGCAGGTGTGACTTTTAACCTCATTTTCGCATGGCTTCTTATTTCTACTGGATACGTTGTAGGCCTCCCAAGTCCGGCTGATCATGTGGGCTATGGCACAGTAGAAAACCCTCAGCTTACCATCACCACAGTCTCTGCTGGTTCTCCTGCAGAAAAGGGTGGTATTAAGTCTGGCGATGTTATTGCGGGAATGAAGTCAGAAGATAAATACGAACTTCGAGACGTAAGTGGCACAAATGTTTCAAATTTTATCGAAGCTCACGGCAAGGAAGGGGTAGTTTTCGAGCTTACTCGTGCTGACACACCTATTGTCACAGAAAAAATTGTTGGGAAAGAAGGGATTGTTGCAGGAAAGCTTGCTGTTGGGATCTCTATGGAGCAGGTGGGAACCCTCAAGCTCCCGATTCACCTAGCTTTTATCCAAGGCGCGAAGGATACCTTCGGTCTCTTTGTCGCAACTGCACAAGGTCTCGGGCACTTCATTGGTCAGATATTCGTTGGCAAGGGAAGTCTCGCTGAGGTAACGGGACCAGTCGGCATTGTTGGTATTGTCGGCGATGTTACAAAGCTTGGCTTTACGTACCTTATGTCTTTTACTGCACTTATCTCGATTAACCTTGCAGTCATCAATCTCCTGCCATTTCCTGCGCTCGATGGGGGCAGATTACTTGTCGTTCTCATTGAGGCGATTCGACGAAAACCGATATCACCGAAAATAACTAACGTATTAAATAGTGCTGGTTTCGTACTACTTATCATCCTCATGCTGGTAGTGACTGCCCACGACATCATAAAACTTTTTTAATATGAGTATTGAAACTGCACAAAACGAAGAATCCCCACGGCCAGAAATCAAATTTGAAAATGGTCTCCTGAAAATAAAAATGGATCTTCAGCGTGCAGTCATGATTTCAATGCTTGGTGAAATTTTTGAAACTGCTGATCATGATGAAAAAAATAAAATTGGGAATATATGGATTGATGAATTCAGCAATGAATTTAGAAAACTGTTTGTTCGGTCAGTTCAGCAAGACCCAGATTTTGCATCAAAGCTAAAGGAGTCAAAAGAGTTTTTTGAAACCATAGTAGCAGAATATGAAAGAGTTCTCCGAAGTTAATTAAACTTTGAAATATAAAATTAGCTAATCATTATCTGATTTAGTCAATATTTTTGCGGTTATACTGATTTTGCGGTACTATTTTCTCATGTCACAAAAACCTGATGCATCAGAAAATAAAAAAATTACTCCTCGAGCGGAAGATTACTCAAAGTGGTACCAAGACATTATTGATGTAGCTGAGCTTGCTGAACATGGGCCTGCACGAGGCACTATGGTTATTCGTCCATACGGATATGCACTCTGGGAAATTGTACAAAAATATCTCGACTCGAGATTTAAAGAAAGTGGTGTGCAAAATGCATACTTCCCACTTCTTATTCCGGAAAAACTTTTAAAACGAGAAGAGAGCCACATCGAAGGGTTTTCTCCTGAGGTTGCAGTTGTTACCCACGCTGGCGGTTCAAAGCTTGATGAGCCACTCATCGTAAGACCTACTTCAGAAACAATTATGTACGAAGTTTTTTCTGGTTGGATTCATTCATACCGAGACCTGCCTCTCCTTATAAATCAATGGGCAAACGTTGTCCGCTGGGAAATGCGTCCAAGACTGTTTCTTCGCACAACTGAATTCTTGTGGCAAGAAGGTCACACGGCTCATACAACGTTTGATGAAGCTGATTCCCGCGCTCGTCAAATGCTCAATGTATACGAAGATTTCGCACGCGATATGATGGCGATTCCGGTAATTCCTGGAGAAAAATCCGAAAATGAAAGATTTGCTGGAGCGATCCACACCTATTCAATTGAAGCAATGATGCAAGATGGAAAGGCACTTCAGTTTGCTACTTCTCACAATTTGGGACAGAATTTCGCAAAGGTGTTCGATCTTTCATTTACTGATGAAACTGGTGAGACGAAATATGCATGGCAGACTAGTTGGGGCCTCAGTACTCGCACAATTGGGGGTCTTATCATGGTTCATGGTGATGACAAGGGACTTGTTCTGCCTCCAAAGATGGCGTCAACACAAATCGTCATTATTCCTATTTGGAAAGATGAAGAAAGTAAAAAGAAGGTACTAGAATCTTGCGCTCCCATCTTGAGTGCACTCAAGAATTCTTTTGAAGGGAAGGTTGTTATTGATGAACGTGATTCGCGTCCAGGTGAGAAGCATTACTATTGGGAGAAGAAGGGTGTGCCAATTCGAATAGAAATTGGACCACGCGATATAGAAAACGGGGAGATGGTTCTTGTTAGAAGGGATACAGGCGAGAAGAAAAGTATCAAGAATAATGAGTATGAAAGTGTGCAGATGCTTCTATCCGATATTCATACAGGTTTGTACGAAAAAGCTCTCCAGTTACAAAAAGGTAAAACAAAAACAGTTGATACATGGGATGAGTTTGTTGCAGAAATAGAAGCAGGGAATTTTGTATTCGCACATTGGTCTGGTGATAAGGATGTAGAGCAAAAAATAAAAGAAGAAACAAAAGCAACTATCCGTGTCATTCCGTTTGATCAAAAAGAAGAGGAAGGGGAATGTGTGTATAGCAAAAAGCCGTCGAAAAAGCGTGTACTATTTGCTCGCTCATACTAATAAGGAGTATTGTAGTTTTATTCCACAGTAATGAAGATTCCAAAACGATTTGAAAAAATAAGACGGATGCTTTCCAATGATATTGGAATTGATTTGGGGACCGCGAATACCTTGGTGTATGTTCGCGGCCTTGGAGTTATCATCAACGAGCCATCAGTCGTTGCGGTCAACCAAAAGACTGGGCGAGTCGTGGCAGTTGGTGGTGAGGCAAAGCAAATGCTTGGCCGAACGCCATCTCACATTGTTGCACTCAAACCCCTTGTTGACGGGGTTATTTCAGACTTCGAAGTGACAGAAGAAATGATTACCTATCTTCTCACCAAAGCGCAAAAAAATTCTAAAAAGTTTTTTGGACCGCGCGTTGTTGTGGGAGTGCCATCAGGAATTACGAATGTTGAAATCAGAGCGGTACGCGACGCAACGCGAAATGCGGGAGCAGGCGAAGTGCACATTGTCGAAGAGCCTATGGCGGCTGCAATCGGTATCCGTCTCCCGGTTAATGATCCTGTCGGGAGTATGATCATCGATATTGGCGGAGGAACAACTGATATCGCTGTTATATCACTCGGCGGAGTCGTCAAAGCAAAAAATCTTCGTATTGCAGGAGACAAATTAAATTCAGATATCATTTCCTATATTAGAAGTGAATTCAAAATTTTAATCGGTGAAAAAACAGCAGAGAATATCAAAATTGCGATCGGTGCGGTGATTCCTGGCGAAGTACCACTCGAGTCCGCTATCAAGGGTCGTGATCTCGTAACAGGGCTTCCTCGTGAAGTTATCATTACTGATTCAGATATCCGTGAGGCCATCTCGCAATCAATCGCGAGCTTGGTTGAAGGCGCTCGTGAAGTTCTCGAAACCACACCGCCCGAAGTACTTTCAGATATTATGCATCGCGGTATTCACTTAGCAGGGGGTGGGGCACTTATCAAAGGTCTCGCACAACTTCTCGAAGAAGAAATCAAGCTTCCTGTGCATGTTGCACAAGATCCTCTGACTGCTGTTGCGCGTGGCGCTGGTCTTATCCTCGAAGATATGGAGGGCTTTAAAGAAGTCTTAATTCAAAACGAAGATGAGTTACCGTCTACAAACTAAACCAAGAGGTAACACAAAACGGGCACTTCAGATTGTTCTTGGTGTCTCAGTTTTTGTGTTCACTATCTACGCAATATCCCCATCACTGTTCTCGGGACTTACTCGGACAGTTGGGGCTCCAATCGCGAGATCAAAGAACTATGTTGGGCAAGCGATTTCACAAAGCAAAATTTTTAGCACCAAAACTGCTCTCGTCGATGAAAATATTCGACTCCGAAAACAAAATGATGAGCTCGAAGAGAAGCTAATTAATTTTACTCTTCTTTCATCACAAAATGATGAATTCAAAAGACTTCTCAGTGTAAGAGCAAAGCGAAGTAGTGTTGGTGCAGTCGTTGTTCTCCATCCGTCGCAGTCACCATTTGATGTATTTGATTTAGAGTTGCCGTCAGGCAACTCGGTGCACGTTGGTAATTCAATTATCGCAGGCAATATCGCACTCGGTACGATTGTGGAAACTCGGGATAGTTACGCCAAGGCACAGCTCTACTCGAGTTCTGGTGTAGAAACAGAAGGGAGGCTCGTCAAGAACGGCACCCCGCTCATTCTTACCGGGAAAGGTGGAGGAAACTTCACCGTTTCGTCACCTCGTGACCTTGATATTTCTGTTGACGACATTGTTTCTCTTGGTAAGAATCCGGATCTTGCACTTGCAAAAGTGGGAAGTGTTGAGGAGGCAGAAACTGATTCATTTAAAAAAGTTCGGCTCTCCGTTCCAGTAAATATTTTTTCACTCCGCTACATACAAGTACTCAATGAAAACTAATATCAGCAAACGCATTGGTGGAGCAGGTATTCTTTTCTTGTCACTATTTTTTGTGCCATGGTGGATTGGAATTATTCTTGGAATACTCTTTGTATTGTTTTTTGAAGATCCGTACGAGATTTTTGTGTATGGAATTTTTCTCGATGGACTTTACGGAATACCGCAAGGAAACTTCTTCCTCACTCACATATTCTTTCTCTGCACGTCGGTGTTTCTTATCCTGTCACTGTGGGTGAAAGAGCACCTTATGTTCAGGATTTCCTAAATTTTTCAGACTAGTCGGTACGAGGTATAATATCCTCGTGACCTTAAAACGACTCCGTAAAAAACTGTTTTCCCAGAGAATCTCACTTGATGAGGGTATCGACCCTGATCAGATTTTTCTTGACTCTTCTAACTTGCCAGAATTTGATACTGATCAATTTGAAGGGAGAATGGAAAAGCCGATTAGCCAAGCAACATTTGCCTGGATGATTATTGTGTTTCTTATCGTAGGTGTTCTCTACAGTGGACGATTGTACACACTCCAAGTTAAGTCTGGCGAAGCATATGAAATCCGCAGTGAAAGTAATCACCTTCAACACACCACTGTGTTTGCAGAGCGAGGAATTATCTATGATCGAAATAAAAAGGCACTTGCATGGAATGATATCAATCCAACAAGTGAATTTTCGCTTCGAAAATATTTGCAAGATAGCGGACTCTCACACTTAGTTGGATATGTTAAATATCCATCAAAGGACAAATCAGGAAATTATTATGATAGTAGCTTTACCGGCAAAGATGGAGTCGAAGAATATTTCGACAAAGAATTGACCGGTAAAAATGGTCTTAAGATTACTGAGACTGATGCGGTAGGGAAAGTTGCTTCAGAGAGCGTTCTGACTCCTCCGCAAGGTGGTGATAATCTGATGCTCTCAGTCGACAGTCGAATTCAATCGAAACTCTACGAGATTATCAAGAGTGCTGCACTTGATCGTGGATTTACCGGCGGAGCAGGAGTCATTATGGATGTCCATAATGGTGAGATACTCGCAATAACGAGCTATCCAGAATACGATCAAAATATCATGACTGATGCCAGTGACGGAAAGGCTGTGACATCTTTCCTTACTCGAAAGGATACTCCGTTTCTTGATCGCGCTATTTCGGGGCTCTATATTCCTGGCTCGATCATGAAGCCGTATATTGCGATGGGAGTTCTTGAGGAGGGAATTATTGATCCGAAAAAACAGATTTTGAGTACGGGATCAATTAGCATTCCGAACCCGTATGACCCAACAAAAAAAACAATTTTCAAAGATTGGAAAGCTCATGGATGGGTTGATATGCGAGCAGCACTCGCAGAGTCATCTGATGAGTATTTTTATACAGTCGGGGGTGGATATGCAGGACAGAAAGGTATTGGAATTTTGAATATTGAGAAATATGTTCGCATGTTCGGATTTGGGAGTACAACAGGCATAGACCTCTCTGGCGAAAAGCAGGGCAATATTCCAAGTCCAGAATGGAAAAAGTCAGTGTTCAAAGAAGATTGGCGTCTTGGGGATACCTACAATAGCTCAATTGGTCAGTATGGATTTCAAACCACGCCGGTTCAGGCAGTTCGAGCAGTTTCTGTCTTTGCAAATGGCGGAACACTCGTTACCCCGACTGTGCTCATCAATAATCCAAAAGGAAACAAAAGTTTTAGTGTTATTAATTTTCCTGAAAACAGTTATCAAATCGTACGCGAAGGTATGCGCCTCTCCGTAACAGCTGGTGTTGCAAAAGGCCTTGATATGCCTGGTATACAAGTTGCTGCAAAGACCGGTACCGCAGAGCTCGGTATTACCAAAGCATTTGTGAACTCATGGGTAACTGGGTTTTTTCCATACGAAAATCCGAGGTTTGCTTTTGCTGTCCTCATGGAAAAGGGTGATAGACACAATACAATCGGTGCCACCTTTGTGATGCGCCAACTCCTTGATTGGATGTATATAAACACCCCCGAGTTGGTTAAGTAAGGAGGTGAGAGCTTGTAGGTGTGAGCAGGTAGCTTCTCCACGGGCTCGTTTTTGAATCCCACTCTATTTGAAGCGAAAAGCTATACCCCTAATGCCTAAAACCGTGAGTATTTTCTCTGCTTGCCTTTTGACCCTTTTTCGCTATAATATCCCCACTATGTCGGACGAGCACGAGTATCTAACAAAGGAAAAATTCGAAGCATTTGCTGAGGAACTCCAGCAACTCAAGACCGTAAAGCGCAAGGAAGTCGCTGAAACTTTGGAGTACGCAAAAGGGCTCGGAGACCTCTCTGAAAACGCTGAATATCATGAAGCGCGTGATACCCAGGCATCTGTTGAAGATCGTATTGCAAAGCTCGAAATGATTCTTAAAACAGCAACCATTGTCTCATCACACAAGACCGATGCTGTTTCTATTGGTTCAGTGGTAACCGTAAAGAAGGGAAGTGAAAAAGACACAAAGGTTTTCACTATCGTTGGTTCAGAAGAAATTGATATGAGCTCAGGAAAAATTTCTGCTCGCTCACCACTTGGCTCAGCAATCCTTGGCAAGAAGAAAGGAGAGACATTCTCTTTCACTACTCCGTCTGGTACAATGGAATACAAGATTGTAGAAATCAAGTAAAGTTCAAAAAGTTGTATAAGTAGATAAGTTCAATACGTTGACTGTGTTTGTATATCTAACTTTTTCAACTTAAGCGAAGCGTAACTTTCAAACTAATTCCGTGGCTTCTTTAGACGAAATACGAAATACTCGAATAGAAAAACTGCAAAAGCTAACTGATGCAGGTATTAATGCATACCCGGTACACAGTAATAAGGATTTTGACCTTGCTGATGTAATCAAAAATTTCGCAAAACTATCAAAAACAAAAACCAAGAAGTACTCACTCGTGGGTCGTGTCATGTCACTCCGTCCCCAGGGTGGTCTCATTTTCTTCCACTTCTCAGATGGCACAGGTACCTTCCAAGCGCTTCTCAAAAAAGGTGAGAAGATTTCAGATGAAGCATTTGATTTGTTTTATAACACGGTAGATATCGGAGATTTCGTAGAAGTTTCTGGAACTCTTTTTGTCACCAAGCGTGAAGAAAAAACCGTACAGGTTGTGAGTTGGAGAATGCTTGCAAAGGCGCTCCGTCCGCTTCCCGAAAAGTGGCATGGTCTT
>JBKJKY010000001.1:0-5988 GCA_046597175.1 Parcubacteria group bacterium | reverse complement strand
TTCCTCAACAATAAATCATCCTGTTGCCGTGCTTCTTGTTGTTCGTGAATTAAGTTTTCGTTTGGAGTGGTGACGTGGTCAGGTTCGGTTTTTGGAGTTGTCGAAGGGCTCTCTATCTCGTGAGGTTGACGAAAGGTCGTCATGACATCAGTCGTCATCGTTTCAAAGGGAAATGTGGTATCTTGGTTGATACGAGATGAAACCGTTGTCTCTGTAGTAATGGTTGTCGAGTCAGACGCTTCGGTAATTGGGATGGGGTCAATTGAGACAAATGTGGTTCTTCGCCGTCTCCGCGTCGTAACATCATTTGGACCTAAACCTCTTTCTATCTGGTGTTCTTCAAAGATTTTTCGCTGATCTGTTAAACCCTGGTTTCGTGCTGCTTCGACCAGCAGCTCCTGTGGGGTCTTTTGCTCAACGTATGGCTCTCCGTTAGTCTGCCTTTTGAAACGTTGTAGTTCCTTGAGCTCATCATCCCGAATCCCATCGTTGATTACTGAGAGGCTGATCAGGACATCTGAAAATCCACTTCGAACATGGTACACTCTTTGAGTAAAGTTACAAGTGATATTCGCTGGTTCACCATCCAGGATAAATTCAGCTTGTCGTACGCTGTCTCGAACTCGGAGGCGATTATCCTTCAAATCATACAGAAAGGCTTTTCCAGTTGCAATCGTTTCGTAGTTACATTTACTACTTTCTTCTGCCACTCCTGTTTGCCATTTGAAAGTCATTCCTCCTCTTGTGGCATGACCAATTTTTTTATCTGAACCCAAACTTCCAGCCATGCTGATAATTTCTCCGTTTTCCTCTTGCTGAGAGAGCTTTGTCTGCTCTGTGAAACAGTGTGCCACCGAATTTCGAGTAGTCGTCAGCCATGAGGAATCTGCTTTTGGTGTTTCTGCAAAGATAAAAGAGTTTGTCCCCGATATTCGCTTCATCGGATTTGACCAACAGTCCAACGTCTGAGACATCCTGTGGCACTGGTCCGCTGAGAGGTCCATAGCGGTGCTTGATGGGACGGTATCTTTGCTTCCCCAGAAGAATGTCGTGATAGTGAGCACTTGAACTGAGGCTTTGCACATCGTTGCAGGGAAAAAATTGGCAGCCTTTTTCATCGCATATATCTGATAGACTACTCTTCTGGGACGAGGTTCGGGTGCAAGTTGCTCACACTGAGTGTACTTTGCTAGGTCTAATGAACCCAGTAACTTCCTATCCTTACATTGGCAAACTTGTGCTTGTAGGGAAATAACCGTTGGTAAGAGAGTAAAACAACACATTGCGATGAGCCACACTGGTACTTTCTTTCCAAGGTAGTTTATGAAGCCATATTTTTGAGTCGGCTTTCGAACTCTCGTTGATACCCGAATGGCCGGCATATCTTCACCATCTGAGGCTTCAGGGATGATCAAGGCTGGACGTTCTTGATTTCTTTTCTTAGCTTTCGGTGGCTTTATTTCTGGTGAAGTCACCTCCTGTTGTAGCTCTTTCCTCTTATTAGTCCTTCGAAGTTTCATTTGCACTGGCTTTTGACTTTCATCACCGTCATCTGGTTTATCCTTTGACTTGCTGGTTGTCTTCGCTTCCGGCAGGATGAAATCGTCGTCTGACTCTTCTGATCCGATTTCAGGCATCATTGATTCCGGGATCTGCTTCCTCACAAGAATCCCAGGGTCAGAATCTGTATCTTGCTCTGAGGGCGATGCAGCAGCCAGCTTCTTTCGTAAAGCAGGTCTCTCATCTTCTAATTCTGAGTCTGATCCGGTGGTATCCTCCAAGAGGCCATCTCGTGAGATGAACTTTTTCAGTCTCGCCACATTAACGATTGTTCGTTCCTTCGCTCCAGGTCTTCAGTAGGATATCCGGAAATTCACGGGACTTGTCTGTTCAAGAACATCGTATGGGCCGTGATAGAAATGGGTCATTTTCTTACTCGTGTCCGCTTTACGCATCGGTGAAAATAGCAGACATTTGTCTCCCTCCCTCAACTGTACTGGCCTTCTTGTTTCGTTGTACAGGGCTTCTGAGTAGCGTTTATTCTCCCCGATATTGTACTTGATGAAGGCTTGAATATTTTCGATTCTGTTGGCTGTATCCGTGATGAAGGGATCTTGTTGGTCTTTGACCGGGTAGCTAGAATCAAACTGAAAGAGACAGGGTACTCCGTAGAGAGCCTGGTAAGGGGAAACACCGGTGACTGAGTGCTTTGAAGCATTCATCGCGAAACATGCGAATGGAACAGCAAGGTTCCAGTCTTTCTGATTCTCACTACACAGCTTGGATAATATCTGACCCAGGGTTCGATGTTGAACTTCAATTTTTCCCGTCGTTTGTGGTCTCCATCCACTGCCTTTCTGGTGCTTTATCGCTAGCAGCTTCAAAAGCTCCTTGACAGCTGCTTCCATTTCTGTTCCTCGATCCGATCGTAGTATCTTAAAGAATCCGTATCTGAGAATGACGTCGTAAAGGAGGAACTTGGCGAATTCTAGCGCTGTATGGTTTCTGACTGGTTTGGCAATTATGAAGGAGGTGAATTCACACACTGCCGTTAACATGTACTTGTGTCCTCCTGTACTCTGTGTTAAAGGTCCGACAGTGTCACAGCAGACCGTGTAGAAAGATCTAGGTGGTATTGGAATGGACTGTAAATCGCCAATCTTTGTTGTGGCCATTGGATTTCTTGTTTGGCAAGGGGTGCATGAACTGATGTACTTCCTCAGGAATTTTGCCATAGATTTGAAGTAAAATCTGGCAAACATAATATCCAGACATTTCTTGTAGCCAAGGTGTGCCTGGCAGCTTTTGTCGTCATGGATACTTTCGCATACAGCGATCCACATACTCTTTGGTAGCACGAGTAGTTCTCTGTCCCACCCATCTTCATGAATCTTGTAGTACAAAATTCCTTGGTCCAGATAAAATCCAGTGCTTAGCCGTTTCAGACGATCTGATGGATCCTTGATCTTTCCTTCGAACAGATCAATCAATGATCCACAGAACTTGTCGGCAATCTGCTCAGCTCGCAAATCGATTCGCTCTAGGTTCATCAGCGGGAACGTTACTGGATCTTCACCTTCCGGGGGTGCTTGTCCCACCGCGTAACGGCTTAATGCATCAGCATCTCTGTTCAATGCTCCACTACGATGCTCGTAACGGAAACGGAACTCGCTAAGACGAAGGGCCCAGCGTTGTAGCTTTTCGTTAGGGGTCTTCAGTGAGAAAAGCCAGACTAAGGACTTCTGGTCGGTGATAATCGTGACTTCTCGGTACATGAGGTAGCTTCTCCATTTGACTGAAATCCACACTATGCAAAGCGCCTCTCGCTCTACCGTGCTCAGGTTCTGCTCAGAGCGGGAAAATTTACGGCTGGCAAAGGAAACAGGTTTCAGAAACTCTCCATGCTTCTGTGCCAGTACAGCTCCGCAGGCCAGTTTGCTAGCGTCACAGTGACAAAATGTTGGTAAACCATCCTGAAAATACGCCAGAACTGGGAATGTTGTCATTCGGTCCTTCAGAGTATCGAAAGCCAGCTGCTGGTCAGGTCCCCAGGTCACTTTTGCCAATTTCTTCACGTCCTTTCCAGTGTACAGCTGCGTCAGCGGGTTAGCTATCTCGGAAAAACGTGGTATGAACATCCGATAAAAACTGACCAGGCCCAAAAAGGATCTCACATCAGTGACCGACACAGGTCTTGGCCACTCTTTCACTGATTTGATTTTATCTGGGTCTTGCGATATTCCGCCTTCGCTTAGAATGAAACCTAAAAGCTTTACTTGAGGCATGGCAAAATGGCATTTCTTGACGTTTACTGTCAGATTTACGTCACGTAGTCTCTGGAAGACTCTTTCCAATGCCTGTAAGTGTTCATGGAACGTAACTTGACCCAAGGCGATGTCATCGATATAAACTGAGGTCAGATCTTTCCCCAATAAGTCTCCAAAAATCTCATGCATCGTCTGCTGGAAGATCGCAGCTGAACAATTCGTGCCGAATGGGAGTACACATGGCCTGTATGTCCCACTTGTAGTTGTGATAGAGAGTTTATCTCTGGAACTTTCTGCTACCGGGATCTGGTGGAACCCTTGTGTAAGATCCAAGGTTGTGAAATACCTGGATCCCCTCAGTTGATCCAACAAGTCAGGAATCAAGGGTAGGGGGTAGCGTGATTCCAGTAGAACTTCGTTGAGTTTTCTGTAGTCTCCGACAATGCGATATTTGGTGGGTGCACCAGGTTTGGTCGGAGCCTTCACTAAGTGAATCGGGCTCTGCCATGG
This sequence comes from Parcubacteria group bacterium, assembly GCA_046597175.1. Classification (GTDB taxonomy): domain Bacteria; phylum Patescibacteriota; class Minisyncoccia; order Phycocordibacterales; family Zambryskibacteraceae; genus CAYLHJ01. The sequence goes on along the minus strand of JBKJKY010000001.1, from coordinate 1,711 downwards.
CGAACGGCTGGGTTCTATGATTCCGTTTTTCAACATCTCTTCTATTTGTTCCTGGACATACTCTTTTTCCTTTTGAGCCAATCGTCTTACCGGTTGCCAGACAGGTTTAGCATCACCTGTATCGAATTCCACAGGTTTTACCTTCGCTTGACCAATTGGAACTTCGGCGCTTGGAAATAGGTCTTTGTATTTCCAGAGAAGTCTTTTTATGGCGCCCAACTCGTCAGGTTTCAGGTGTGAACCATAAGTTAGTTCGTCCACGTTGAATGCCTTGATTGGCTCGATTGCCAACGCGTTTCCAGCTGTGGAGAACAAAAGAATCTCTCCGACAGCTTTGATCTTGTAGGCCTCCCAGATCTTATGTCTTCTGGAGTGCTCAATCATGTCGCCGAACGTCAGAGTCGAGAAAAAACAGTTATCTTTCTGGCAGATCATTGGTTGAGTTGTTGGATATCCCCAACACTCGTTCACATGCGCCATCCACTCCAGCTTTGTTGTGAACAACCTTTCGCATCGGCATGTGAAGGTTAGCTCTTGATTGCTGATTCTGTCAGTTTCTGGGCAAGACATTATATGTGTCTTCACTTCGAACTCCGAGTAGAAGTCCACTCCACAGTGGCAATTAGGCTGCAGTGGAACACCTGTCTTGCGATTTTGATGAGGTTCCAAAGCAGTGCTGTTGGTGTCCTTCGGAAAAAGCTGGTGGTACGGTGTTTCCAACAGTGAAAAATTTACCCACTGGTCGCCGTTCGTTTCCACTAGTCTGCCGTCAATTGTGCGGTTGCCAATAGTGAACTGGATTGCTTGTTGTCCATCCTTCCGTACTGGGCTGTTTCTTGCGACCAGCATTTTCCTGGTATCAGGCCAACCTAGTATCATGTCATAATCATTGGGCATTGTTTCCAGTACGTCCACGTCGAGGGTGGCCGTGTTTCCGAATGTAGTAATCTCCAGTTCAATACTCCCTTCCGTAGTCAAACCGTGACCGCTTGCGCTTTTGAGGTCCTTCTTGTTTGTTTTGTCAATTTGATGCGCAAGGCCCAGTTCTTGTATCAATCGTAACGAGGTAGCCGATACACAGGAACCTGTATCCCAGAGACAGTTGGCTTCGAATCCGTTGATTTTCAGATCCAACAAAGGCTTTTGGATCTCGTTGTCCTGTATAGTCAATACTTGACTTTCTTGTGAGACTTTGTCCGAATTCTGGATAACTGATCCTAATTGTGTGAGATAATCAACCACCACGAATGCTAGGCAAAATTCGTATGGTCTTGGTAAATTGTCCACCACAGTGACTGGCGACATAATTGTGTTACCTCGGTATGATATTGGGATCATAACATCCCCCAAGACAAAGGTGTCTTCTCCGGGTGATATGGGTAGTATCTCGCGTGCAGCGATCATGATATGTAGAATACCCAGCCTTTGTAGGCGATCTCTTGATATTAACGATGTGGTAATCTCCTCATCTGTGACTACTAAGACTGTTGTTCCCAGAATCTGGCATTCCATGATCTGTGCTGAGATTGCGTTTTCCACTCTTAGCTGACTTGGATTAATCTGGTTCAATTCCAAGCTGAATATTGTTTCGGCCTGTTGTAATGTTGATCCTTTCCTTCTCCTCTTTGGGCAGTTCTTGATGTAGTGGTCACCCTTGCACAAGTAACAGTTCTTCAACCTTTCTGTTTCTGTGGCCACTGAGTTTGTGCTC
>JBKJKY010000063.1:0-24702 GCA_046597175.1 Parcubacteria group bacterium | reverse complement strand
CTGCTCCTTTGCACTGTCTTTTGCTTCCTTTAGTTCATACCGAGTTTCGTTTTTCGATATTCGAGTTTCGATTTTCTGTACGTAGTGACCTGTCGCAATACAGTCTGCACCATTTTTCCGTGCAAAATCATAAAATGCACCGAACTTAATTTCTTTATTGCACATTACATCCGGATTCGGGGTTCTACCCTGCTTGTATTCAGTAATCATGTAGTCAACTACTTCCTTTTTGTATTCTTTTTCCAAATCAAGAGTTTGAAATGGAATATCAAGGTACGCACACACGCGCATTGCATCGAGGCGGTCTTCCTTCCAAGTGCACGGGAGGAACTCAGGACTCCAAACCTTAATAAATACTCCTGTCACATCAAAATCACGCATTAAAATTGCGGCAGACACTGCACTATCGACCCCACCAGAAAGCCCCACAAAGACTTTTAGTCTTGTCTTTCTACTTGGTGTTATAGGTTTCTTGCGTATGTTTTTAGCCATGTGCGCCTATGATACATAATCACAAAATATCGTCTAGCTGCATACAGGTTACTTCTACTTGGCGGTTTAACCGCCAAGTAGAAGTTGAGAGACTTTTAAAGCTTTTACTTTCTCAAATATAACTCCCGGTTTCTTTGGTGACCTTCAAAATCTTTTGCATAGTACATTTTTCCACTGAGGTCAGAGAGGAAGTATAGGTAATCAGTTTTGGTTGGGTGTATTGCAGCAATAATAGACTCTAAGCCTGGGCTTACTATTGGTGTGGGAGGTAATCCTTTATTGCGATAGGTGTTGTACGGAGACTCATCGAAGAGGTCAGCCCTCGTTAATGTGTATGTTTGCTTGCCATTTACATATGAAAATGTGGCATCAACTTGGAGCGGCATGCCAATACTAATACGTTTCCAAAGCACTCCAGAAACGATAGGTCGATCTGCGTCGTCTTTCGTCTCCTCTTCAATGATAGATGCCATGGTAATTATTTCTGCCAAACTCTTACCCGACGCTTTGATTTCTGCATCAAGAGAAGCTATTTTTGCGTTGAAATTATCTTGCATTCTATTCGATACATCTTGGGGCGTGTCGTTGGGCATAAAGAAGTATGTGTCGGGAAAAAGATACCCTTCAGGAGCAGTGAGTGCAAACAGCTTTGCATCGAAAAGAGTAAGTTTTGTTTTCAAAATATCAGCTGTTTGGAAAACATTGAGACCCTCAGGAATTGTGACCCGCACAGCAACCAAATTGTACTTCCCGTTTCGTATTCGAGAAATAATTTCGAAGGTATTCTCTCCGTGATCAAAATAATAATCCCCTGCAATAATGCGGTTTGTATTTCCCGAAAGTACCACAAACACTTTAAACCAAAAAGCTGACCGTATGTACTGTCTATCTTCAAGCGTTTGCCCAACTGTAGACAGTCCACTTCCTTTTTCGATTCTCACTGTACTGAATCGATTAAAATCATTAGGTACTGATAAATATGAAAGGAAGAAAAAGCACAGAAAAACAGAAACACCAAAAAGACCCATGAGAGTTTTTTCTTTTTTGGAATAATATTCTAAGAATGCCTTTGAATTAATAGAGATGAGTTTAAAATAATCCATAGACTAGAGTGGCAAGTTTGCAGGAGCTTCACCTTTCTTAGAAACAATACGAGAGAAAGTAGGAGTACTTGCAACACCACCTGGGAAGTGAAAGAGGGTCGCAAGTTCTTCCGTGGTAAGAATGAAAAATTTCCCTTCAAAAAATTTGTATGGTGGATGAAAGAACGATCTTCGCTTGTACGCATTCATGATAGATTTCTTCATATCGAGAACTTTTTCCCCTCGGAAATCCTGCCATGGGTAATCCACGCTCGTAGTGAATTTCGGTGCAAAACCATTGAGGTTCCCTGATCCAAACTGTTTAAACGATCCAGTAAGTCCAGCAATATTAATCGGATTGAAGCTGTCGGGCTTTGCCATGTAGATTCCGCGAATCATGGTCTCAAACGCAGGTTTTGAGATATTGCGCTGGATGGCGTTTATAGTATCTTTCTGTTCGTCAGTGAGATATGGAGATGCTTTATCTTCGATTTCTTTTTTCGGTGAACTTTTCAGAATTTCTTCAATTTCTTTTGTCGCACTCTTCTTCCAGTCAGGTTTTTCTTTTATGCGGAGGTCCTTCAAATTTTCTTTTTTGTGTGCCTGCACTAAGATTTGAATCCAAGCCTGCTCATCAGGCTTCAGTGCTCCTAAATATTCAATAAGTGGCGTAATCGGATCAATTTTAAATTCCTCGTCAGGGTTTTTGTCGAGTCCGTAGTCTATGTATGTTTTGATTGGATACACATCAGCTTTCGTGAGCTTCAGTTGCATGCCCCAGAGTGATACCTGTGGGAACGATGTTTGGAGTGCGTAATCTGGTGTCTCGTGCACCTCTACTGTGGGAAACTGAGCATAAATTTGAGATTCAATGAGGTTCTTAAACTTTTTTGGCCCCCACACAAAAAACTTTACCTGCCCGCCAAGGGAAACAAGTTCAAGTGAAAACCAGGGACGCACTCTCCCCTTCAAATATACATCGATATAGCTCCCAACGCTCGGTTGTGAAAGTGTCCCTAAAATAAGTTCCATAGCGGCAGGAGACTTGGAAACTTCCTTTGGAAGTTTAAGTTCAACCAAGAAGCTTCCTTCTTTTTGAATCCACTGAGCTCTCACATATCTGATCCAGACTGAATAAAAAGCTGCGACAGAAATAACCGCAAGCCAAATGGGTTTTGTTTTCCACAAAATATGAAGTGCAGAGATAACGGGCGGAGCAGAAAAGAGTGCGATAAATTTTTCTATCATCGATAGTATTCTACATCATAAAAAAATCATTTTCTACAAGAGTTATTCAATGAAAAAACCGCACAAGGCGGTCTTTTCAGATGTGGAGTAATCGATAGTATCTATTTTTCAACAATACTGTACTTTCCATCCTTGCTCTTTGTGAAGAATTTTGGATTCTGGAGGTTTACAAGAATAGTGTTTTCTTTTACATATCGCTCTTTCAAAACCTTTTCGATAATCTTTTCTTTCGGAAGTGGTCCGTTTTTCTCAATAACTTTTTTGATAACGTCTTTTACAACACCAGAGAGGTACCCCCATTCAGCGAGTGCATAGAGACCGCGTCCGACGAGTACAAAACGTGGATCTTTGATGAGCTCGTTGTGAGTAGTGGCTACATGAGCCTTCTTGTTGAAATAGAGGGTAATAGCTTTTGCAACATCTTTAAAGTGGATTGGTGAGCCATGCTTTCGGATAACGAGGAATGCGTAGTCTCGCATACCTTTTGCGTTCACGTTTGCAGATTCTACTTTACCCCATTCTCCAAGCGGATTCTTTCCAACTTTGCGAGAAAGAGTAAGCCAACGTTTGATTACCTCTTCGGTTTTATATTGATCATTTACTTCTTTAATGTATTCAAGGAATGAGTCAATCATGTCCGCTTCGAGCACGAGTTCGTCGTCACCGAGGTTAGAGTAGAGTTTGCGAAGTGATGTGTGAATCTTGTCTGCAAGGTCTTTGTCTACATACCAACGATGCTTGAAGTTCTCATCTTCTTTTTCTTTTACAAATTCCTCACCAATGACGAGCATGAAATGCACGTGGTTCTGCACACTCTTATCTTTACTTACATGCGCAAGAAGATCCTCTTCAGAAATAACACCACCGAGTGCTTCTACGAATTCGCGAAGCTGGTCAAATGCTGGACGCTCTTTGAGGTAGTCCTTTGATTTGCGAATGTTCGCAAGAGAGTGATTCTCAATCTGGCGTACTCGTTCGCGAGTGATACCGTACTTCTTCCCAATGCCCTCAAGAGTGAGGCGCTTTGCAGTGTCATCGAGTCCGTAGCGCTTTATGATTACATCTCGCCCACGATCTGAAAGAACAGAAAGGAGACGCTTGGTAACCTGCTTTGGCTTGAATTTGATTGTTTTGGTATCACTCATAAATAAATGGGAAACTTAATTTGGTAAAACATACTAGGTTAATGCACTCATTTTTATCATTTTATGGAAAATGAGTCAAGTGCCCCTTGTCAAGAGTCCTAAAACACGTTTTTCTATATGAAGCTCTGAGTAAGTATTCCCAAAATAGCTTGCAAAATATAGCTATATTAGACTTAAACTACAAAGTTGACTAAGCGGTTTTTTACAAAAACAACTCTCTTGATTCCACTTTCCCCTATCCACTTTTCCATTTCCGGAAGTTTTTGAGCTTTCGATACTATTGAATCTTCTTCCTCATCTGTATCTGTGTCAAGGATTGCACGTGTCTTCCCGTTTACTTGAATAATATACTGCAAGTTTTCCTCTTTTATTTTCGAATGGTCTGCAACTGGCCACTGCGCAAATGCAATAGAGTCATTATTTCCAAGCACATTCCAAAGTTCCTCAGCGATGTGAGGTGCAACTGGTGCAAGAAGTTTAAGAAAAGCAGAAAATTGCTTCTGAGAAACAGTTTCCGCTTTTTCAAATGCATTCTGAAGAACCATAAGACTTGAGACCATGGTATTAAAGCTCATCGACTCAATATCATCAGAAACTTTTTGTATGGTCTTTTGTAGAAGCGACTCGATTTCGGCGTCGCCCTCTTTATTTCCGGCTTTCGCAAGTTTATTTCCAAGCTTCCAGACGCGATCAAGGAATCGGCGTGGCCCGATGATACTCTCTGTAGACCAAGCAACTGGCTCACCAAATGGACCCATGAACATCTCGTATACTCGAAGGGTGTCGGTACCGTAGAGACGAACAATTTCATCAGGATTGACCACATTACCAAGTGATTTCGACATCTTAACTCCGCCTTCGGCAAGAATGAGGCCGTGAGATGTGCGCTTCATGTATGGCTCTGATGTTGGCACGAGTCCGATATCAAATAAAAATTTATTCCAGAACCGCGAATAGAGTAAGTGAAGTGTGGTATGTTCCATACCGCCGTTGTACCAGTCTACCGGCATCAGATTCTTGAGCGATGCCATACTCGCGAATTCTGCATCATTGTGAGGGTCGCAGTATCTCAGGAAATACCATGATGATCCTGCCCAGTTTGGCATTACGTCTGTCTCACGCTTTGCAGAGGCTCCGCATTTCGGACACTCGACATTAACCCATGAGGAAATAGAAGCAAGTGGTGACTCACCGTTTTCTGTTGGCACATAATGATCCACTTCAGGAAGTAGCACGGGCAAATCCTTTTCTGGTACTGGCACGATTCCGCATGCATCGCAGTGAATGACAGGGATTGGTTCACCCCAATATCGCTGGCGAGAAAAGACCCAGTCTCGAAGTTTGAATTTGGTAACCATTTTCCCTCCGACAAATTCAGTAATTTCTTTCATGACATCTTCGGAACTTTTTCCTGAAAAATTACCAGAATGAACGAGTACACCAGGATTAGTCCAACACTTTGCAATTGGAGTTAGCGCGTTACCCGATCCACTTGCAATGTCCTCAGCGTTTCTTGGGATTGTAAGTATCGATTCGGGCACTACAACTATTCTTACTTGCATGTGGAACTTCTGTGCGAACTCAAAATCTCTTTCATCATGAGCAGGAACGGCCATAACTGCGCCTGTTCCATATCCGCCAAGCACATAGTCGGCAACCCAGACAGGAATTTCTTCTTTAGTTGCAGGGTTAATTGCTTTCACACCATGTAGCTCCACTCCGGTCTTTTCTTTTCCGGCGTCAGTTCGGTCAAATTCTTCTTTTTTGCTAGCGTCAGTAATGTACCTCTCTACTTCTTCTAAATTCTGTATTCCTAAATCACCATTCTTGAGCAGTGGATGCTCAGGAGCAAGTACGAGGTAGGTCGCTCCGAAAATAGTGTCGGGTCGTGTGGTGAAAATTGTTATTTGTTTATCCTGAACTTCTCCACTTAAAACTTTTAACTTAAAACTTATCTCAGCTCCTTCGCTCTTTCCAATCCAGTTTCGTTGCTGAAGTTTTATCTTCTCTTGATAGTTCACATCATCCAAATCCTTATCGAGTCTCTCTGCGTACTTGGTGATTGCGAGCATCCATTGCTCCTTTTCACGTTTCTCAACCGGAGTTCCACAGCGTTCGCAACATCCGTTCACTACCTCTTCGTTAGCGAGGCCAATTTTATCTTTCGGACACCAGTTAATAACTGCCTTAGCTTTGTATGCCAAGTCGTGCTTCAAGAATTGCAAAAAGAGCCACTGAGTCCACTTGTAGTACTTTGGATCAGTCGTATCTACCTCTCGTGACCAATCAAATGAAAGTCCGAGAGACTTCATTTGTGACCGGAAGTTACCTGTATTTTCTTTTGTTACAACTATAGGATTTTTTCCTGTCTTGATCGCGTAGTTTTCTGTTGGAAGACCGAATGCATCCCAACCAATTGGATAGAGTACGTCATACCCCTGTGCTCTTCGTTTTCGAGCAATAATGTCCATCGCAGTGTATCCGCGCACATGGCCAGTGTGCAGACCATCCCCTGATGGGTATGGAAATTCTACAAGCCCATAGAATTTTTCTTTTTCAGAATGAGAAGCAAAATTGAACAACCCTCTTTCATCCCAGTACTTTTGCCACTTTTCCTCTATTTGTTTTGGTTCATATTGTTCCATGAATTTTCATCATATAGGTAAGTTGGCTCAAGTTCAAGATAGAAAAACCCCTCAAACCGTAGAGTTTGAGGGGTTTTTCTTACATCTGACCTTTGTCTACTGGCATTGCTCTTGGGTAACGCTCTGGGTCAATAGTTCTCGTGAAGCACACTCTACCGCTCCCATGAGTCCAGTTTTCATCTGCCATTCCATACATCACTGGGTATGACATAGCACTTGCTTTACTTGATTCGATATTAAACTTTGCACAAAGTTCGAAACTGTTTTTTGCAATCATTGTATACTCGTACAGTGCTCCAGTATCCTTGTCTGTCGGAGTTACAAAGTACAGTGATGACTTTTGAAGGTCAGGAAGAGACTCGGGAACAATTCCTTTGGTTTGGAAATACGAAATAACTTCCGCTTGAATGCTTTGAAGATCCTGTACTTTTTGCTGGTCAGCACGAGCAAGCCTTTGAGTTCTTGGGGATCCAATAACCACGAATCCAAGAATGATTGGTACTGCAACGAGGACAACGGCGCCAATTCTCCACATCATCCGAGTCTTTGGGTTGAGTCCACCTCTGAGGCCTGAGAGAAAATATCCAAACAGTGCCCCTGCGACTACAAATACCACAAGTACTTTGAGAATAAAGGCTTTGGTAATGTCCTGACCATCGAGAAAGACGTAGAGAACGGTAATAAGATCGCCTACTGCAACCGCACCAGTAAGGAACATGGTGAGGAAGGTTGACCAACGCTTCACCCAAATCTCCTTTTTCGACTCATCGAGAGCTTCTGCTTTGGCGATAAGTGACGCAAGGATGAGAAATACGGGAGTAAGGATAATGAGTGCTGCTACTGGGAAGCTGATGGTTGAATTAGAAGCATAGTAGCTTCCTACTACTGGATATGCAGTATTAATAATACTGAAGAACAAATTGAGGATAAAACCTACCCCTGCATACATCGAAACGAGCATTCCAAGATGAAGAAAAAAGTCTTTTGCAGTTGTTTTTGCCGGTTGCATGAAAGTAATAGTAATTATGGATAACACTTTGATTATAGCATAAAAACTGACCAGGTATTTTTGATGATCTTCAAAAAGGAATTTATTTAGATTGTTAGTTTTTTAGTGTTCAATAAATTATAAAAAGCCACCCGCACTCTTTTGGAATGCGGGTGGTTGATCTTTCGATCATGTCCTCTAATGAAAGTCACACATTCGGAGCGTAGGTCTCGGCGAACGCCTTACCATCGATGAGGTAGGGCTCGCCGCCCAAATTCTCACCGTTGGCATCACAAGTGTCCGCGATCAGGCAGTTCTCGTCGCCTGTTTGAGGCGAACCCCACGAAGCCATGATCTCGATCGGTTTCCCGAACGGATTCTGGATCGCGCGGCAGTAGCCCTTGGCTTGGTAGGTGCCTTCCTTGTCGGAGGGCTCGTACCGGTTGAAGAACTTCTCCTTGCCGATGATGTACTGCTCGCCGGACGGGTTGGTCATGACCCAATCATTCGCCTTGGCGGTGTTGGTCGTTTCCTCGGCGCCACTGGCCAGCTTGGTGACGATTTGCTCACCTTCAGTTGCAGGACGCGCTTGCACGTGTCCTTGCTTCTTGAAGATGGGCGCTTCGGCCAATGCGGTCATGATTTCGGGTGACTTGCGATCGATCTTGTCGAAAGCTGTTGTTTCTTGCTCTTGCATTGCTTGGTCTCCTTCGGTTTTTGGTGTACGACCCTCCACGAAACGCTCGTGGTCTGGGTTTTCGGGACTATTCATATACTAGCATGTTATTGTTAAATCGTCAATATCTATATCCTAAACTCCAAAACGTCACCATCCTTAACAATATATTCCTTACCTTCAGTGCGAACGAGGCCTTTTTCTCTCGCGACGGCAAATGAGCCAGCATCTAAAAGCTTGCTCCACTCAATCGCTTCAGCACGAATGAATTTATCTTTAAAATCTCCATGAATTGCGGTTCCCGCCTCAGGAGCAGTAGAGCCAATCGGCACTGTCCACGCACGAGTCTCTGCCTCACCAGTAGTGAAATAGGTCATGAGTTGCAGAATTTTGTACCCTGCGCGAATGAGGTCATCGATACCGTCCGTGACGCTCCCAAGCCCTTCTTTCATCTCTTTCTTTTCCTCAGAGGTCATGTCCTTCAGCTCGTGCTCAATGCCAGCATCTACGAGCACATACTGCGAGCCAGAGTTTTGCATGAACTTGAGAACTTTGCTCCACCTTTCATCATTCATCTCATCGAGATTTTTTCCACCAGCTTTTTTATTGAGCACATAAAGGATTGGCTTCATCGAGAGAAGGTGAAGTCCCTTTACGACAGGAATTTGTGTATCAGAAAGTTTTACGGTACGTGCAAGCTCTCCTTTTTCGAGTGCTTCTTTGATAAGTAGGAGCACTTCGTGTTCAATGACGGCAAGCTTGTCTCCCCTTTTTGCATCACGAGCGACACTATCGAGTCTTTTGGTTACCGTCTGAAGGTCCGCAAGAATGAGTTCGTAGTTGATTACCTCTATATCTGAAAGTGGATCAATATGACCATTTACGTGAATGACCTTCTCGTCATCGAAGATGCGCACTACTTCCGCAATCGCATCTACTTCGCGGATATTTGAAAGAAACTTATTTCCAAGTCCCTCACCGTCTGATGCACCCTTTACAAGACCTGCAATATCCACGAATTCGACGACTGCAGGAATGGTCTTCTGCGTTTTACTAAAACTCGCGAGTTTGTAGAGTCGTACGTCAGGCACAGGAACAATACCCACCGATGGATCGATGGTACAAAATGGATAGTTCTCCGCTGGTACAGACTTTTTAGTCAGTGCGTTAAACAGCGTTGATTTCCCAACATTCGGCAAACCTACAATTCCAATTGAAAGTGACATAAAGAAGAATAGTAGCGAGGAAGTGGGCATTAGTAAAGCACAACCTATATGCACTAACACCAACTGATCTTGTCAGCACTAGATGTGTTTCGTCATATAGAACTTTTTGTATCCCCACCATCCAATAAACAATAATAGAATAAATCCAAGACTAAAATACACCCCTTTCGTAATTGATATGTTTCCAAAGTAGTAGATGGCAAGCATCGTTGGGATTGTTCCAATAACTGTAGTCAACAAATATTTACTTGTCGAAATTTTGGTCAATCCAGCTGCGTAACTCACATAGTCAAAAAGCGGATTAAAAAATAATCGTAAGCCTACCAAAAACCAAAATTCCTGATCAGATGACAATTTTTCTTCCCATGAATTAATTTTGTTTAACGGTACAAATCTTTTTATGAATGGTTCTCTAAAATTTCTTGCAACCAGAAAAGCAATGATTGCTCCCAACATTATTCCAATTTCCCCGTATACAAACCCTAAAAACCATGGAAATACCGCTATTCCCACAAGGTCAATAACAATTCCCGGAATTGGAGGAAGGACTATCGCTGATGCCCTGACAATAATAAAAATCGCTGGTGCGAGGACTGGATAGTTAGTAAGTACGGCAGTAAGTGTATCTTTCATAAATGCACATAGAGTCTAGCAAAATTAAGTGCATACTTTACGAATTACAAATACCGCTCAGTATTCATGAAGAGACGCTCAGTTTCTTCCACGATTCTGACCATAGTTGCCACTGATTCGACAGGATACTTTCCGCTCGCAGTTTCATCAGAAAGCATTACTGCTTCCGTACCGTCGAGAATTGCATTTGCGACATCTGAGACTTCTGCTCGAGTAGGATCTGGACTGTCTACCATCGAAAGAAGCATTTGTGTTGCAACAATAGTACCAGTGCGGTGCCAGATAGCTTGGCGGATAAGATTTTTCTGCACGAATGGAACACGCTCGAGTGGAATTTCTACACCGAGGTCGCCGCGCGCAATCATGATTGAGTCTGACACTTGGATAATTTCATCAATATTTTTTAGCGCCAATGCGGATTCAATTTTTGCAACAATTTTTGCTTTGTCTCCGACGATTTCTTTGAGAGCGATTACATCTTCCGCAGTTTGAACGAATGAGACCGCAACGTAGTCTATACCCTCTCCGAGTCCGAATTTTACATCGGCAATATCTTTTGGGGTGAGCCCAGAAACAGAAAGTCGCGTTTCAGGAACATTCACACCTTTTCGTGAGAAAAGCATTCCTCCACGAAGTACTTCTGCAGAAAATCCATCTGCTGAAACATTTTTTACACAGAGTTCCATCTGCCCACTTGAAAGGAAGATTGGGTGATCAACTTGAAGATTTTCAAGAAGCGATGGTGTGTCCACGAAAATAGCTCCACTAGGCGCATTTTCGAGAATAGAAAAATGTACCATCTCGCCCTTTACGAGCTCACGACCTTCCGGAGGAAGTTCGCCAACTCGAATGCGTGGACCTTGAAGATCAAGGAGGATGGCAACCTCTTTTCCTTGTTTCCCTCCCTCTTCGCGGAGAATTTTCTTGCGTCTTGTGAATTCCTCGTATGTACAATGTGAGAAATTCATACGAGCAATATTCATACCCGCTTCAATCATAGAAGCCATAGTCTCTGGTGAGTCTGAGCTCGGCCCGATTGTTGCGATAATTTTTGTTTTCATAATAGGAAATGCAAGTGAATAGCGAGGTTGCTATCAATTATTTTAATAAATATTACTTTTGAGCCATAAGAGCTTGGAGCTCGGTTTGATATCTTTGCATGACAGCCATCGTCGCGGCCATCTGATCTTTGCCATTCGCCATTTCACTTTCTACTTCTTTTGCGATGGTTTGAAATAGATCAGGGTTCTTTTCAACAAGACCAATAATCATTTCTCGCTGATCAGCAGGAACGTCCTTCATTTTTGACTCTATCAATTTGCGAACTAAAAAGTTTTTTATCATATGGGTAATCGTAAAATTACGAAGTGCCTATTGTACGTTTTTTTGGGTGCTGTATGCAAGCGCGCCGTAGAGTCCTCCTAGGTCACCGAGCTCTGCCTTTGTAAGTGGTGGAATACTTCCGTATCCTGTCATGATTTCCGAAAGGTATTTGTCAGTCACATCAATCGGAATCCCGACGTCATGCATCATGGACCCACCGAGAACAACAACAGACGGTGACCAGTGCACGATTGTGTTATTGAGGCCATATGCAAGAGCTTTGGCTTCATCATCCCAGAAGGCGCTATCAGTGATTTCTGATGGTTTTTTGCCCGTTCGAGCTTCCACCGCTTTTCCAGAGATATAGTCTCCGAGGTTTGTTCCTTTTCCACTAGAAAAGACTGTCCCATCGATATCAATAATTTGCTGACCTGGTTCAAAGCCAGTCACATGCTCGTCGATCTGGCCATCCACAATTCGTGCTCCACCAACTCCAGTACTAATGGTGACATACGCGACAATGGGAAATCCTTTACCGCTTCCAAAATGTGCCTCACCAAGTCCTACCATTGCAGAATCATTTTCGAGAAATACATTGCCACTAAATACAGTGACCAAATCTGCGGAAAGAGGTTTCCCAGCCCAGTCTGGTAGGTTGTGACTACTCACAAGTTCTCCCTTTTCTCTATCGACGAGTCCCGCGATACCCCCAACAATCGACTTAGCTTTTCCCCCTTTGAGAAGTTCAGTAATCGTTTCTGTGAGCTTATCAACTCCATTAGCATACAGTGCGGGAGTCTCATATATAACAGGGGTTTCAAAAGTATTTCCACCCCTGTGCAGCGCTATACGTGTGTAAGTTCCACCAATATCAAAAAGTATATGCATGTCAGTTAATTATTGAGCAAAATTTCTTGCGCCTCTGTTTTATAATTCTCAACATCTGGCTGATCAAATACATTTAAATTCCACTCTGTCCCAAGAATATACACTTGGAGCATTGAATACACCATATACTGTGCAATTGCCTCGAGCGTATTTGCAGGGAGCTCAATTTGATAAAACGGAAGCTTAGCTAAGGTATAAGAATGAGTAACGGACTTCAAAATCGCTTTTGAGATTTCTTGCGGGGTTTTACCAGTAAGAGACTCCGAAAGGAGATCGAGATTCTCAGCGTCACCAATAATGAGGGACCCTTCTTGCTCTTCCGATACAAACTCAGTAATTCGCTCTTTTGGTCCCGCGAGTGTGAGCTGAAGACTTGAATGAAGATCGATGGTACCAATTGAGACTATTGGGGTAAAACCAGTTACATGAGGCTTACCATCTTTAGTTTCATTCTTTCCGAGACTTTCAGCGACAAGTTGGCGATGCCATTTCCCCAAAGTTTCAAAATGAGGTGCAAAAAACCATGTATCGAGTATGTGTGATCCTTTTTTGTATTCACTGTCGAGTATGTGGACAGTTTCAAGTAATGAATTTTTTTGAACACTTGAGAGCGCATGATACGCATGTTGTGCACACGACAGAAAATCACTAACCGGAAAACCAAAGAGTGCGAGGGGTACCGTGGTTGTCGGTGAAAATGCTGAAAATCTATCAGAAAGCTTTTCAGGAAGCAGTACACAAGTAATATCTCGCTCTTTTGCTTCTACAGCTAGACGTGAACTTGGTGTAGTAATTACAATAATCCTCTCGGTAACCTGATCAAAAACTTTCTCAAGTCTTGAAACGAGGAACTCTGCGTTAGCGAGTGTTTCAATTGTTTTACCAGATTTGCTGACAAGAACAACAACAAATTCTTCAGCTGAAGCGAGGGTTGCAATATGAAGCTCAACCGCTGACATTGTCTCCGCATCATTCGTATCAAGGAAAATCATTTTTCTCTCCTGATCAATAATTCCTTCTGCAAATCCAAGATGTGCATCATAGATTGCCTTTGTTGCAAGATTCGCTCCTCCAATACCTATAACAAACACTGTTTTTGGGAGCATCCCACTTCGGACTTTATCACTCACCACCTTTCTCACTTGAGTATGATATCCATCGTCAAACAAGTATGAGAGGAAACCTTCAGCTTTTTCGTAGGAGACACTTTGAACACTTTTTTCAAGCTCAGCAAATGCATGGAGAGTGTTTTTGTCTCCACGGGAATCTCCATCATTGTGACTGTGGTGCGGGAAGGTAAATTTCATATACCCAGTATACTACATGGACTGATTTCTCCCAGTTTGACATGAGAGCTCGCGAGAACTACTCTTAATCCAGAAATCCTTCTTTTCTCACATCTCGGAGTCATAATGTCTGACAAAAAGATTGAGAGAATAACTATGCCTGATCTTTCTGTCTTTGCTAAAAAAACATACCAGCTTCGAGTTTGGTACCTTGATTCAGGCGCAGGCTACTTCCACCAAGGACTCATTCACTCTGTCGGCATTACGTTAATTCCAGACAAAGAAGCCCTTTTTTCTTTTGAGCTTGTCTGGCTCAGATCAAATCATGGAAATACAGGTTGGAGTGATCTTGCTGAAAGGGAGCTTTCGTTCTCGTCAAAGAGCATAGCTAATTTCGAGGCTCTCATCAGACTCCAGACATGCGATATCACATCACCCTGTATCGGTTGGATTCAGTTCATCCATGAGGGAGATGGCTTGGGACGATACCTAACAAAATAGAACCGCGCTCAGTTGCTTGAGCGCGGTTATTTTTATGAAAGTTTCAAAATCTTCTCTAAATCTTCGTGTAGTCCGGGGGTGGTCTCGTAATTTTTTATGTCCTCTGCCCCTGCCCACACCATTTCAGAGTGTTCCCAAGAGAGTTTTACATTCGGATTCGTGATTTCAACAAGAAATAGGTGACGAATCCATTCGCGATCAAGAGTGTCATCGACAAACAAATATGTATCGCCTTGTTTGATTTCTTTAATATCATCACGCTTGAGACCAAGCTCTTCTTCTATTTCAAAAACCACTTTATCCTCAAGACTCTTATCATCATCAACAAATCCTGCAAGACAAGACCAGAGGCCTTGGTACGTAAGCATTTTCTCACTTCGCTTTACGAGAATAAATTTATCTCGATATTTTACAAACATCACAATAACAGGAGCAGAGCGCGCGTGAGTATAATCTGTTGGCATATATAAATATTGTACCGAGTATTACTATAAATATCCATAGGTGCAAGAAAAAAGAGTGGGTATATACTTATTAGAAATGAATGGATATCTTAAAAAAGAAATTGTTACTTCCTTTATAATTGGAATTTTAATTGGCACCTCAGCATTCTATATACTCCACTCTCACACAGCACCTCAAATCAAACCAATTAGAGAGGGTCAAGAGAAGCTCATTAATCCCCTCCTTGCAGTTGAGATTCCCGAGACCACGAATAAAGAAGAGTACACGAGTCTCAAAAAAACAGTTTCTGATATTATCGACGCAGATAAAACTGCAAAAAAAGCTACTGATATTTCTGTCTATTACAAAGATCCACTGAGTGGTCAGTGGTTCGGTATTGGAGCTAATGAATCCTACACACCGGCAAGTTTACTCAAAGTTCCGACACTGATTGCATATTTCAAATTGGCAGAGGTTACACCGGAAGTGCTGGATCAAAAAATTTCATACTCAGATGAATTCAATTTTAACTCCATGGAGTCTATTGTTTCGAGCGATCTATCAAAGCCCGATACCTCCTACACAGTTAAGTCACTCCTCGCTTCTATGATTCAGAAATCTGATAACAATGCAGGTGTTTTCTTAAGTAGTATTTTGAAACCAAACTTTCTGAACGAAGTGTTCACTGATATTGGACTTGCTATCCCCCCTGATCGAGATACCACCATTAGTCCCAAATCATACTCACGGTTTTTTAGGATTCTTTTCAATAGTACCTATCTAACAAAAAACTACTCAGAACAAGCTCTCGAACTTTTAAGTGGTACGGAGTACAAAAATGGGTTAGTAGCTGGAGTTCCCGAGAATATCACCGTTGCACATAAGTTTGGTGAGTACGGAAAGCCTGATGGAAGAGGGGGTGTGAGCTATCGAGAGCTTCATGACTGTGGAATTATCTACAAGCCACTCCACCCCTACGTACTCTGTGTTATGACAAGAGGAAGTACCATTTCAGATCTCGAAAGTGTCATTGGTACCATATCAAAAACAATATACGATTCCAGTATTAACTAGCGCTGAAACCAAGTCCTCTGCCACTCTCTCATTTGTGTGATTTCTTTTTCTTGAGCAGAAATTATGTCGTTTGCAAGTTTGAGTAGCTCTGGACGCTTTGAGGCAGCGAGTGCCTGACGCGCCATTTCGACTGCACCTACGTGATGGACAATCATTTGAGAGAGGAATTCTTTGTCGAACTCATCACCGGTCTTCCCTCGGAGACTCTCTGACATTGTACTCATCTGGTGCTCCATACTGATATTTCCATCCATCATAGTGCCATCTGACATTTGATGATTCATTGCGGGCATAGTGTTTTGAGAACCATAAAAACCACCCGTTACGAGGACACCGACGAGTAAACCAATTACTGCATAAAGATATTCATTTTTCATAGTGTATTGAGATGGATTAATTTCTAACTATTGTGGCGAATCAGAGCTTGGTGATGCTTGCGCATTTTTTACACACATATTGAGCGCATTTGTTGGTGTCCATCCACACTGACCACTACTTTGACGTTCACACTGTGCAGTTTTGTAACACGCAAATTCAGATCGATAGATACAGGTTGACACCATATTGGGTTGATCACTGCAAAGCTGAGATGAGCATCCCCCTACATAACACTTACCCGCTGGTGGAACAGTGGCAGTTGGGGCTTTTTTGATTACTGAAAATACAAACCGATAATCAGATTGACCAATTGAACTCTGACTGTTTGGTGTAGGGCTAGAGCTCACGAGGGTAATCGTAAATGATCCATACGAAGTTGGTTTGCCGATTTCAATAACCTTTGTTGTGGTTCCTGCTCCGTTCACAAAATTTGTTTTCACCGTAAGAGTGCCTGCCCAGACGCACGTTACATCAACTGGACAGCGACTATCTGATTCTACAGAAAGTGGAGTGAGTGAGAAATCTGCAAACTGAATGGTGCTTCCAAGCTTTGCACTCACTGTCCCATACGCGGAAACTGTAGGTTGTACGGGTTTTGGATCTACTGGTACGACTACGACAGGAACATCATTCGTTGGTGCAAGCGCACGCTCGTGAGATACGAAAAAGATTACCCCGACAAGGATACAGAGTGATACGAGACCATAGACAATTGGTGGTGTTTTCATGTGTGTATTGTAGCAGATTTGGAGGCATAAAATACAAGGAAAACGCACGGACTATACTTTGTCCGTGCGTTTTTTGGTTAGCCTTCGAGTGACATCAGCATTTCAGATTCAAGCAAGTAGAGAATCTTTGAGCCATGCGTGATTCTGAATGTTCTTTGTTGAACACCTCCAAGTCCAATGACTTTACTGAAAGGACCTGTAACAATAAAGGTTGAGCCGGGCTCGAGAACTACTCGAGTTTTAGCGCAAAGAATGTGCGCCTGATTTGGCATTGCTACCAAAGCAGAGATTTTTTTGTTCAATGTAATCTTCTGCTCTTTCGGTGCCCACGGCTTTCTTTTTGCCATTTGTTGCTCCTTATATAGGTAATACGAGGTGTACTGCGAGGTCTGGTGATATTGATACCATAGAGAAAAAATTAATCAACGAGAATCTCTCCCTCGAAATATTTTCGTCGTCACTCAAATATTTCTGGACACCGGATATCTCGGTCGTTACACGACCAGTACCCTGTTTGGATTTTTCTATCACTTTTTCAAAGCTCAGAAAAATACTCAAACAGGCTTCGAGTCCTGACGTAAGCAGGCCCACATGTGGTCACGAATATTTCTGTTGTCGTCACAACAGAAATTTCTCGACCCCAGCTCGGTATTTTGCATTACTATGCAAAATATACCTGCGCTTTCCACAAACGACAAAAATCTCCATTTAGGAGATTTTTTGTCGTTTGTGGACCCTACAGGACTCGAACCTGCCACCCCATCATTGCAAATGATGTGCTCTACCAGATGAGCTAAGGGCCCGTGTGAAAGACCAGTATAATAGACAAAAATCAATAAATCAAGAAGACCCAGTATCCCCAATTGACATCTACTGACATGAGAATATTGTATAGAAGAAATCGCTCTTACATCATCCACGGAGAAGTCATGGTCACTTCAGAGAAACATCGCAAGGATGTGTCAGGAAGGGACAGATCATGCATGTCCATTCCTCTACACAGACACGAGCCACCTCTTCGCAAAAGCGAATGGAGGGAACCGGCACATTTGCACACTTGGGGGCAATGTTTTGCCAACCGGTCCCAGGAAGCCCCACTGCTCAGGGAAATTTGGAAACTTCACCCCGCTCACAGTGTACGAAAAAACACTCTCAGAAAGGCAAGGTTGAAGTGAGCATTCATTTTCATGACCTTATGACAAAGTGTCATCTCGGCCAGAAAGGTCAGTGCCCGTGCCTCAAAACACTGACTGAGCCGAGGATTCAATCATCACCTGATTCCCTCTTTTTATGTCGCCTAAGCAGCACTGAAAAGAGAAAGAAAAAGGTAGTCAAAAAAGCACTAAAAAGTGCCAAGAAAAATGGTGTGGAGGGTCTTGCAAAAGATGCGCTTTGCGAAGGCTACCCAATGTGAGTACGCGGGACATGAGAATGTCCCGCGGTTTTTTGTGCAAAAGCCTATACGTTCACCACCGCTCTTCCCCAATGTGATTCGATGTACGATTGAGTCTTCGAAAGTGAGAGCGTACTGGTGGTATTGCCCGTACGAATGAAGAACTCTTCACCGTCACCATTTGCTTGCATGTACACTGGCTTTGGAGATGGGAGAACGTCCACGAGGCAAACATCTTTTTCTTCAATAGTTTCAAATATAACTGAAACATATTCTCGGAACTCAGCACCTATCATATTCTTGAGCACTTGGTTAAAGTGATTTTCAAATCCATCACGATCTTTCCGAGTAAGAGAATTGTAATCCTCTTCGAGTCCATGAATTTTCCCATTATCAGTAACTCCAATGATGAGATTACCCCCACCAGTGTTGAGGAATGCTGAGACAGTTTTCATAACTGCTTTTTCCAGCATTTTGCTCGTCACTTTGTTTTTGCCATCCCATCTGAATGTTTGCTTGAGCTCGAGTCTGGAACTTTCTCCTTCAAGAATGAGGTCAAGAATTGAAAGTTTTTTCAAAGATTCAGCCGGACGAAGAAGTGCTCGGTCTACCGTATCTTTGATAATGTTTGAATAAATTTCTGCAGAATCAATGCTTCGGATATAAAACGGTTTTTCTCTTCCTTGTGAATGA
Source organism: Parcubacteria group bacterium (assembly GCA_046597175.1). GTDB lineage: Bacteria > Patescibacteriota > Minisyncoccia > Phycocordibacterales > Zambryskibacteraceae > CAYLHJ01. The sequence goes on along the minus strand of JBKJKY010000063.1, from coordinate 5,859 downwards.
ATCACAATAGTACCGAGATTGAGGAGAAGCTCAATCGGGTTTCGTTTAAACTCCACGCTTAAAATACTTTTGAGCATTACCGACTGTTCCTTCACAAAAATAAAACCTTCTCGATGAACAATCTCTTTTTCTTTTAGTCGATACTCTTCTCCATTCCACAGCACAAACGTACCGAACGTAACAATGAGCTGGACAATGGCAGAACCGACTACGAGAAACAGATCGTAATTAAATATATTTCCAATATATGACTTTAAAAATAAATCTTGGTAGTTTGCAAAAAACGAAAGGATGAAAAGGATGAGGCTAATACTGATTTCAACTTCAACAATTCTCTTGAGGAGTACGAGGGGGCTTTGCTTGATAATCACCGGGAACTTCATAGTTTTCTTATTGTATCACACAAACTAGTGTCCCCTAGAAAAGTCATGTAATTAGCCTTGAATTATCGCTTTGTTCAAAATTCTAGTAAGGAAATCTCGGAATTCAACGTTTGACGCCTCGAGAGACTTTGTATACAGAGCGTTCGGAAGAAGTGCAGGAAGAGAGTTTGTTTCGAGTAAATATATTCCTCGTTTTTTGCTCACGATAAAGTCCGTGCGTGAATACTGACGTAAGCCAAGCGCCATATGTGCATCAATCGCATACTTCTGAATTTCTGTAAGCTGATCGTTCGTAAAGTATCGTGTGGTTGTATCAAACGAACCCTGCCCTTCCCCATATTTAGAATCGTAGTCAAAAAAAGCTTTTATATTTGCAGGAAAAATTGCGATAGGAAGTAGAGCTTCAAGCTCTTCCCCATCTTCACTATCGAGAGTCCCGCACGTCGCTTCAAGTCCTGCAATATATTCCTCAACAAGAACGGCACCACTGTGACGGAACGCATGCTCAATAGCGTCTTCAAACGAAAGGAAGTCTTGCACCACAGCAATTGCTTGGGACGAACCGCCAGAAAGTGGTTTTACAATTGCGGGTTGCGGAAATGTTTGGAAAATTTCTACAATCCTCGAGTGTGTATTATCTTTCGGATGAAGGACGAGGGAAACAGGAGTTTTCATTCCATGGAGTCGATATATATTTTTTGTCAGACTTTTATTCATACTCACACTGCTTTGAAATGTCTGTGAGCCAGTATGAGGTTTACCAAGGGTTCGAAGAATCGATTGCACTTTCCCATCTTCACCATATCCGCCATGGAGTGCATTGAAAACCACATCGACTTGGGAAAGGATTTTCTCTGGATTTTTTGTTAATCCATTACTGTGCCAATCTCCATCCCTGCTTATCAAAATATCTTGGGCAGAATATGGGTCAGGCATATGCTCAAGAACATGCGCACCTGTTTTGAGTGATACATCGTACTCGTGTGATGGACCACCACGAAGCACACCAACGCGAATTGTTTTATTCGGAGAATAGAGAAGCGTCATGAGATAAGTATATAGGATGGGAAGTAAATACGAAACTCGAAATACGTATAACGAAAATCGAATGGGGTACAAGAAAATGACAAGAAATAGAAAAGAAAAAAGATTTAAATTTTAATTGTCACAAAAGAAAAGCACTGCCTGGGTAGGAAGTGCTTGGGGAAAAGAGAGGAACAGAGGAGTTCAAACGTTGCTGGCAGAGTACACATGTCAGCTTGGTGTTTGATGAATCAGCGACTACAGAAAGAGGTAGTATGCTGAAACTCTTGTGTCTCTTTGAAGGTTCAACATATCGAATCATCGATATGGGGTTGATAAGGACGAACCAAATCTACCCACTACAATACTAGCACTAAAAGCAAATTTTGCAAGCTATACCCCTGTGGACACTCTGTGTCCACAGGGGTATTCATGGATCTTCGCAATTACCCTTTCTTCTTATCTATTCTGTACGGTCTTCGCCTGAGGTTGGTGTGATACGCTTGCGCAAATCGGTGAGATTCACCATTTATAAGTAGGATCTCTTTCCCATGCTTTTGTATGGTACTGCTATTCCCTACTATTTCTTTTGCGGTATGCCGTTCATCTTTTACTACTGATGCAATCTCAATGGAAAATCCACGCGCTTTGAGTACTTCCTCTGCGGTATTTCTTTGAGCAATGCCCCCATCAAGCACAATGAGGTTTGGTAATCTCCATTCTGCATGACCGAGTCTTCGAGTGAGAAGTTCTTTGAGATTCTTTGTGTCATCCACAGTGACCTCACCACCCACTCCCTTAATTTTAAATTTTCGGTATTCATTTTTACTTAGCTCACCATCTTCAAGCGCCACCATGACTCCGACGGTATCTTTGCCAGAAATATGTGCGATATCATATGCCTCAATACGATACCCAGATTGTGGAATGTCTCCACTGTCAAACACATCATTCCGAATGAGCGAAACATCGCGAATATGATCGAGGGCAAATACGCGTCTCTTAATTATTTCGGCTTTTTCAAACTCTCTGGCTTTTGCATAGCCCTTCATCTCTTTTTCAAGATTTTTTTGAATTTGATCTTTCTTACCAGAGAAAAAGAGTTCGATGTTCCGAACAATTCGAGCATATTCGAGTCTGCTTACTTCACCAGTACACACTCCTGGGCAAAGACCTATTTGTCGGTTGAAACATGCTTTCCCCGAGTTTGGAATACATTTATCGCGGAAAGGAAATATTTTTCGAACGATTTTTACCGCATCGCGGAGTTGTGTTCCGTGCGGAAAGGGACCGAAAACTGAACGGAGTTTGATTTCTGAATTACTGAGCTTGGGGTCATTTAAGAGTGACCTCCCCCTTTCTACTAACACTCTTGGATACTTTTCATCAGTAATAACGACAAAGTTATAACTTTTGTTGTCTTTTTCTTTTGTATTGTAGGCAGGAAGGTGTTTTTTTATTGTGAATGCTTCGAGAATAAGCGCCTCGAGCACAGAAGCGGTCTCCGTCCAGGTGATTGTTTCTGCCTCTTCTACCATTTTTACCAGAAGAGGACCGCGCGTAGTGATAAGATCACGAGAAAAGTAACTCCGTACTCGATCACGAAGGGATGTCGCTTTCCCTACATACAGAATGTCTTTCCCTTTTTTAAAGAAATATATTCCAGGATTGTCAGGGAGATCTAGGGTATCGAATTGTTGACGATTCATATTGTGTATGACATCCTATCATGGGATGTTCATCGAGCAAACACAAAGGAGGAATCATGGACGACTTGGGATGGAAGGTGCAGGAGGGTGAAACAAACACACACAACCTCACTGAAGCAGAGGTAGCAGAACTCATGCTTCACGGGCGCTGTGGTGTAGCTCTTTCACACATCAAAGAGAAGTACGAATGCCCGTGCATTGCCGAACCACGCAGAATCGTCGGTGCATATTGTGAAGAGTGCGGGAGAGCATCTCCTCTTTTCTGAGAATTGCACTTGCGCGATGGGCCGACACACTTCTTGTGTCGGCCCATTATATTTTTTACAAAACAGAACCGCCTCGACATTACTCTGTCGAAGCGGTTTTTCCATTCAGCGATTGCCGAAGTAGGCAGGTCGCCCACCACCCCCTCTTGAGCTAGGTCTCCCTAGCTTTCGCTTTATTTCAGCGGGTATAGGGGGGATCGGGTTTCCGATCTTCTTCTGCGAAACAGTTGGCACATAGCCAGTGATGACATTCCCCTGACTTCTGTGAAGGGAATATATTTTCACAATCACCAAGATAATGAGCATGTCCGTCTCTTTTGTGGGGGTTGCGGTGAACTTCTTCTTTTATTATCCCATAGTATAAAAATAAAACAAGTAATTCACACAAGTACAAAGCCCTCCAGTTGGAGGGCTTAGGGTGAAATCTTTGTGCGATCCGAATATGTTTCGGAACGGAGAAATAAAAAGGATTCCATGTGGCGGACCAAAATCAACCATCAAGGAAGCAATCAAGAACTCTGCAAGCCCACCACAGAGTTTCCTTGCGATGGAGATTCTGTTCCTGAGTTGCATTTGAGTGTCTCTCCGGAAAAAATGAGGTGAACCCCGAAAACTATTTCATCAGGGAAAGATTGTGAAAGTTGTGGTCTCGGAAGTTTATCCCAATCAGGAATTCTTCTCCTTTCACTCTTGCGTGCCATGAGAACACTCCCTTAGTGAAGTTAGCGTGAACAATTCTGCATTATTTTTAGCACAAAAAATAATGCCTGCAAACTACCTTAGTGCATTACGCAAATACTCCCCTGTGTAGGACGCTTTGCTATTTGCCACCTGCTCTGGGGTTCCCATCGCCACAAGTTTTCCTCCCCCACTTCCTCCCTCTGGACCAATATCAATAACATAGTCAGCACTCTTAATAAGATCCATATTGTGTTCAATGACAAGGACCGTGTTTCCTTTATCAACAAGTTTCTGCAAAATTTCTACAAGCTTTCTCACGTCATCATAGTGGAGTCCGATTGTCGGCTCATCAAGTAGATAAATGGTTTTCTGAACATGCGGTCGGTAAAGCTCCGAAGATATCTTTACACGCTGGGCCTCACCGCCAGAAAGTGTAGTAGCAGACTGACCAAGCTCAAGGTATCCAAGTCCTACGTCATCCATTGTTTTGATACGATCTTGAATTGCAGGAATGTCCTCAAAGAACGTGAGCGCCTCTTCAACAGTCATTTTGAGCACGTCATAAATACTCTTCTTTTTATATTTCACTTCAAGCGTTTCTTTCATAAAACGCTTTCCATTACATACATCACACGGCACATACACCGTCGGAAGAAAGTGCATCTCGACTTCAATTTCCCCATTTCCCTGACATGTTTCGCATCGTCCACCTTTTACATTAAAAGAGAATCTACTCGCTTTCCAGCCTCTCGCACGAGCCTCTGATGTCTCCGCAAAGAGCTCACGAATAAATGTGAAAGCGCCAGTGTACGTAGCTGGGTTCGAGCGTGGAGTTCGTCCAATTGCAGATTGGTCAATCAAAATCGAACGACCGAGATATTCGGTACCGGTGAAAGACTTGCAGTTATACACTTCTGCCGATCGGTATCTGCGATCAAATCGCCCTTGCAAATTTTTGTGCAAAATTTCGTATACAAATGAAGACTTCCCTGATCCAGATACTCCTGTCACAGCGATGAGCTTCCCGAGCGGAATGTCGACATTGAGGTTTGTAATATTAAATATTTTTCCGCCACGGATTGCAATGGTTCCTTTTTCAGAAGTTCTTCGCTCATCGGGTACAGGCACTTTTTCTTCTTCACGGAGGTACGCGAGCGTCCGTGAGCCACTGTCATTTTTCTTTGCCAGTAGAAGTTTGTCGAGGTATCCGGCAACCACAACATTACCACCGTGGATTCCTGCGCCAGGTCCAATATCGACAATATAATCTGATGCAAAGATGGTGTCTTCATCGTGCTCAACCACAAGAATGGTATTCCCGAGATCACGGAGATTAAGCAGGGTTTTAATGAGACGTGCATTGTCTCTCGAGTGAAGTCCGATCGTCGGTTCATCGAGCACGTAGAGCGCTCCTACAAGCCCAGAACCGAGCTGGGACGCAAGCCGAATGCGTTGCGCTTCTCCACCAGAGAGCGTGTGTGCGCGACGATTCAGCGATAGGTATTCGATACCTACATTAATCATGAACTGAAGACGCGATTCGATTTCTTTCAAAATTACTTTTGAAATACTTTTTTCTCGCGCGGTCATTTTGATCGTATCGAAGAAGTGATTGCTGTCCTTAATAGACATTCCAACTACATCAACGATATTTTTCCCGCCAACAAAGACGTGGAGAGCCTCAGGACGAAGACGGGCACCATTACAGACTGGACACACTTCATCACCAAAGAAATGCCGAGTACCAAGACCATTACATTCAGGACATGCACCATACGGAGAGTTGAACGAGAAGAG
>JBKJKY010000025.1:0-3307 GCA_046597175.1 Parcubacteria group bacterium | reverse complement strand
CAGCTCATCGGAAGCTACGCGATGCTTGTCTACTTTAGTCCTTCATCGGCCTACATTGTACTTGCAATGGTGTGTCTCACCGCATGGATTACTATGCGTTTTGACACAGTCATCGTCGAGCAATACAAGCATCTCAACAAGGCTGACAATCAGATATCGGAGAGTACTTTCGATGCGATAAGTAATATCGCAACGGTCATTATTCTTCGAGTAGAACGGCTCGTCTTTCGTTCGATTGTCGCAAAGGCAGAAAAACCGTTTGAGCTCTACAAAGAAGCAAGTCGGTTGAGCGAGATTAAGTGGTTTTTGACCAGCATGTGCTGCGCCCTGATGACAAGTATTGTTCTCGGCGTGTACTTTTGGAACCACATCGGTACTGCGCAGGGAATACTAATCGGGAGTGTCTATCTCCTCATTCAGTATTTGGGGAAGATCAGTAATTTGTTTTACCGATTTACTCAGATGTATGGCGAGATTGTGCAACGCAAAGTTAATATTCTGAACTCTGAAGAACTAACGAAGGATTTCAGAGAAGAAAACTTTGCCAATCACGTTTTGCCAAAAGGTTGGAAGAAGCTTGAGATTAGCAAGCTCTCATTTTCGTACAGCGCAGATCCGCAGTCGAATTTGAATCTCTCTGATGTCTCACTTTCCATTGCACACGGAGAACGTATTGCGTTTGTCGGCGCATCAGGAAGTGGCAAGACCACAATGCTTGCGGTGATGCGAGATTTGTATCATCCGCGGAGCTTAATGCTCAGTGTCGATGGGGTAGATATTCCACATGGGTTTGAGGGGATCACTCGTGCGATGGCACTTGTTCCTCAGAATCCTGAAATATTTGCTACAACAATCCTCGACAACATCACGATTGGCGCAGAGTACGATATGGAGTTTGTGAAGCGGTACACCGATATGGCGTGCTTCACCGATGTCGCACTCAGTCTTCCAAACCAGTTCGAATCCTCGATTAAAGAAAAAGGAGTGAACCTCTCTGGTGGTCAGCAACAACGGCTCGCGCTTTCGCGGGGACTCCTTGCGTGTGATGACAAGGACATTGTGTTGCTCGATGAACCAACTTCGAGCCTCGACACTGCAAACGAAATGACAGTGTATGCAAACATCTTTCGTGGGTTTCGAGGTAAGACGATCATCTCATCGATTCATCGTCTCCATCTCTTGCCACTCTTTGATCGGATTTGCATGTTCGAAGAAGGGAGAATTATTGCGACAGGGACTCTTTCGCAATTACTCACAACTTGTTCGCAGTTCCAGGTACTCTGGAACAAGTATGGGGAATCTCAGGCCACAAGTCATGGTGAATGAATATGTCCAAACGCTCCGGAGATTAGCGTAAACTCCAGCCCCGTACAGATGTACGGGGCTTTTCATTGCAAGAATATGTTGTCGCGCTGTACAAAATTTTGAAAAGTAGTATAAAAAACACAGAAGCTCATCTCACTACGCAACTTGGAGGTATGATGTCGGAATCCGTAATCACGGAGCCGGTCTATCTTGACCCGCTTGACCAAGCGACAAACCAGCTCATCGCGGACAATCATATGGGTAGGGAAACTACCGAGATTGTTCTCCGGAAAGGCGATAGACCGATTGCTGTGTGGGAAGTAAGTAAAAGACTCTGGAAGCTCTTGTGGCTAGCATGCCTGGTCCTGGACAAAATTTCTTAGCATATTGCTACGTACCAGAGCTCAAGTACCCAGTGAGGATTCGGCTTGAATGTTTGCTCGGCCAGAACGGTCAGAGCAAAGATTTGAAGTTGGTCCATACGGAGTGAGTCTTCAATTCAGGTTTTAACCGCCTCAACATGGAGTTGGGGCGGTATTTTGTTATACTGATTATATGGACATACTCTATATTGTAGTGATATTCGTTATTGTGCTCTTTATTTTGAAATAAATGAAAAAAAGTAATTTTACTGAAAAGGTTATAGCGGTAGTCAAAAAAATTCCAAAGGGGAGTGTCATGAGCTACAAAGGGGTAGCTAAGCTTGCTGGTAACAGCAAAGCATCACGAGCTGTGGGGACTATTATGGCGAATAATGGTGACAAGGGTGTGCCATGCCACCGAGTGATTCGTTCTGATGGGAAGATCGGTGCGTATAATGGAATAAATGGAAAATCGAAAGAGATGCTTTTGAAGAAGGAAGGGTGGGGAGGAAAGTTTTAAGTTGTTAGTGTTAAGTTTTAAGGAATACAGGATACTGCAGGATCCCTCTGTGTATACTGGGTAATGGAGAAGTGAGGAAATTGGAGAAACGAAATACGAAACTCGAAGGAAAAAGGAAACAGGAGAAACGAAATACGAAATACGAAAATCGAAAAACGGAATATACAAGAAAAAAGGAAATAAGAAATAGGAAAAATAAAATTCAGGTAAAAAATAACGACCTCGAGAGCGGAGCTCTCGAGGTCGTTTGGTTCTGTTTGGCCGTTACCTACAGTTGATGTAGGTCGAGCCGTCTTGCCACTGGTAGTATTCGATGGTGGTCAATCGCCCCTGTTCGAAGTAACAACTGACAAGCGGGGTGCGTCGGCTTGTTTTGTAGTCGAGCACACTCACAGGTAGTGTCGCTGAGTAGGTGCTCGGACCTGAAATCCCGCCGTAGGATGTTTCTGCGAGCCTCACTCGAGCGTAAAATTGGTCGCTCATGAGAGGTGTGACATCAACGCAGAAGTCGTCCCCCCCGATACACAGTTGTCCAGTATTCCGGACACTGCTGATGACTGCAATCCGAACCTGTTTCTCAACGATGGTTTCTCGTTCCGAAGCGTTTCGGATCGAGGTGCATGCGCCGAAGAGCATTACCGTTCCAAGGCACACAAGCGTCGCAATTGCGAGGTGGGCGAGGGGACGACGTAGGGAAGGCTGTGACATCTGTACTCCCGGTTCTGGGGTTAGTAAAGGGTGCTGTATCTGTGTACTACTATACCATAGATACATATAAAAAGCAAGCTTACGAAATATTATAACTAATGCAAAAAGCTTTGGTTTGATAAAACAAACTCTACAGAGTGGAATACTGCACGCGAATTTGTTTTGCAGGATGGTATACTAAAGAAAATATTTTTATGGAATTCAAGCCACTTACTCCCGAACAAAAATTTCGCAGTCCACAAGAAGAGATTGCCTATTTGCAGAAACAAATTTTACAGCACGAGCAAGCGCTTTCTCGTGAAGGAGTGGAGCCTCACCGGGATTCTATTTTGGAATCAAACTTAGCACGGTACAAACAGCAGGAGCCTCAGGCTGTGCTCGACGCAAGTTTTCGCATTACTCCAGCGGAGAT
>JBKJKY010000039.1:0-6708 GCA_046597175.1 Parcubacteria group bacterium | reverse complement strand
ATTGTCTTTACCGTCAAAACACTGTGCGTAGAGATCTGCAGGGTAGGGCATAGTGTCATTTGCTGTTTCAGCCATTACAAAAGCCGTTGGTATAATAATGATACCAATAAGGAGCGCAACGAGGCTATTTTTAGCCCAAGGATTCATAGTTTTGAATGCGTGTGTATATGATTGCATATGAATACATAATACCACATTCTGTATAAAAAAGCAAGTAGTAAAACAACCCCCAAAGTAGCAAGCATTTGCTTGCTACTTTGGGGGTTGGGGTCAAACTCGATTTGACTCGAGTTCCAGTACAGCCGCTTCGAGTGCGCTCCGATGGGTGTAAAAAAGTCCACCTTTTTTTGGATCGCGGAGCAACTCTTTGGCAGTGTGCCAGAACGGAGGGGAGAGCTTGTCTCCGTCGTTGTCACGCATTGGCAGTGTGCGCATGTTGCCATGGCACAACTCAAAGGGAATGAGGAAGAAGCGCTTCGTGTGGCCTGGGCCTTCCGACTGGAATATTGGCTTGAACATCGTGACGCGAAGCTGTGTTTCCTCCTCAACTTCACGGCGTAGTGTGGCAACCATCTCTTCCCCTAGACGGTCATTGTTGGTGCCGCCAGGAAACTTGATTTGTTTCCCGGCTCCTGACTCGTACTCAATGACAAGAAATTCCTCTTCCTCGTCTCCGAGGCGCCAGATGATGCCGCCAGCGAAATGACTTGTTGTGTGAACGGTGTCCTGCACGGTTCCTCCTGTGTCTTGGTGTAAAGATCGATAGGCGAGAGTGCCTATTTGAAATTAAGGTAACATAAATTTATATAAATGTCAAACAATGAAAACCGGACTTCACGCAATGTGCGTAAAGTCCGGGTGTGAAAATTATGATTTTTCGAAGCGAAGATCATGGATTGGAGTTATCTCGGGATCAAGTCCGATGTACGGAGGGAAAACCATTCGGATAACGAGCGATGTCCCGAATGGTCTTAATTCTACTCCACAGTTACCTATGGGCTTTGCGTCCAAAGGATTCAAGTTAATGGTGTACTCCCTTCGAATTACCCTGTTCCAACTGATCGGCTTTTCGAATGTTCCCACCGTTGGTGTTCCTCGAGCAAACCATGCAAGGATTATTCGAAGTCTCTCGCCACCGATTTGAATTCCACTGATTCGACCAACATGGAGGGTATCCTTTTTCAGATTTCGCACTTCAATCTCTCCGCCAATAAGCGGAGCAAACTGCTGAATTACAGATATCATGAATCCTCCAAAAGAAGAACAAAACCGAGATTTGGTAACTAACCTAGAGGATAGGCGAATGTAAGGAGGGAGTCAAATGGATTACTTAGTTTTTTTTCGAGTCCTCTCTCGTAAGCAAAATTAAATAGGACTCGGTCACCAATAATTTTCTGGGAAAATTTTGTCGACCCCGACTCACTCACCTTCGCTCGCTCCGTCTTTTGAGAGACTCGACCCTTACAGGGTCAGTACAGGTTTCCTATTTGCTTACCTGAATACAGGTTCACAAATATAAGAGAACCTTTTCGAGTCCTCTCGCGTAAGCAAAATTGTTTGGTCTGGAGAGTAGGCTTGGTCACAGATATTTTCTTGCTAGAAAATTCCGCGACCCCGACTCGGCACCTTTGTGCCTCCGTCTTTCGAGTCCTCTCTCCGTGCAACAAAAAACTGACATCTGTCAGTTTTCTTGTGCCGGAGAGAGGACTCGAACCTCCATGCCTTGCGACAAACGATTTTGAGTCGTTCGCGTATACCATTCCGCCACTCCGGCTTATTCTTCTACCAAAATGTCAGTCACATATACTTATCTTAAGTACACCAACCACTCCAGCGTAATCCCTACGCTACTACATTTCACATAGTTTTTCAATTTTGAAAAACTAGCACTGGGCAGAGTCTTCGTGGTAAAATCTGTGCATGACACAATTTTATAATGACTCTATTTTCTGGATTGATACCGATAAGATAGAACCAAACCCCTATCAGCCTCGCCGTGAATTTAGTCAGCCAGAACTCCAGAGTCTCTCAGATTCAATTCGCCAGTATGGGGTCTTGCAGGCACTTGTCGTGACCCGCAAAGAATACGAAAAGTTAGACGGTGGTATTGGAGTAAAGTACGAGCTCATTGCAGGAGAGCGAAGGCTCCGCGCATCAAAGCTCGCAGGACTTCAGCAAGTGCCCGTTCTCATTAAGACAGGGGACGACACTGATCTGATGAAGCTTGAGCTCGCCATCATCGAAAACATTCAGCGTGAAGACCTAAATGCCGTAGATCGTGCACATGCATTTGCTCGCTTAGCGAATGAATTTGGATTCAAGCATATAGTGATTGCACAGAAAGTTGGGAAGAGTCGTGAGTATGTTTCGAACACCCTTCGCTTGCTGATGCTTCCACAGGAAATTCTTGACGCAGTGTCACAAGGCAAAATTACCGAAGGTCATACACGCCCTCTTATGATGCTTACAGACCGCACTGATGAACAAACGGTTCTCTTTAAGGAGATTATGCTGAAGAAACTTACCGTTCGTGAGGCAGAAGGAATAGCACGAAGGATTGCTGTTGATAAGGTTCGTAAGAAGGAGCGAATGTTTGACCCAGAGCTGATTAACCTTGAAGAGAAGCTTCGTGAATCACTCGGAACGCGCGTGCAAATCGAACGAAGAGAAGTAGGAGGTAAAATCATGATTGATTTCTTCTCAAATGACGATCTCCGCAGTCTTCTCTACTTAATCCAAAACAAAACTTCAAAAACTCCAACTGAAATTGAAGCTGAAAGAGAAGCGCAGATGAGTTCGCTTGAGGAGGCAATCGGAGCCACCGTAGAAGTTGATCTCATTGACGACCGCTCAAAAGAAGAAAAACAGGAAGAAGATATCTATTCAGTTTCAAACTTTAGTATCTAGGGTAATCAAAATCCAATATATATATAAAAATTTTTGGACATGGTGTGTCCAAAGATTTTTATAATTATTCAATATTCTCTTAATCCGATTTTCGTATTTCGAGTCTCGGCTCAGCTATTTCTTCTTGAGTTTCTGGAGTGCAATGCGAATATGCCGTTTGGCCATAGTTGTTTTTGCATGCTCAATCCATTTTGCATTCGGTTTTCCCATTTTTTGAGTTAGAACTTCTACGATATCTCCATTACTCAAACTGGTATCGAGTGACACCATCTTGCTATTAATTTTTGCTCCCGTCATTCTATTTCCAATATCTGAGTGAATAGAGTAGGCAAAGTCGATGGGGGTCGATGATACCGGGAGATCTACCACATCACCATGGGGGGTAAACACAAAGATACGATGTTCGAAGAAGTCACTACGGAGTCCTTCACGGAATTTGTCATGATCACCTTCGGCAGAATGATGTTCGACGAGTTCTTTGATCCATTTCGGTACATCTTTGCTCGGTGTAGCGCCCGCGAGGCGTCCTTCATAATTTCCTGTCTTTGGTAATAGGTGTTCAATCCATGCAAGTGAGTCCGGAGTTTTACTTCCTTTCTTTCCTGCTTTGTATGCAATGTGAGAAGCGATGCCGTATTCAGAATCTTTGTGCATCTCTTCGGTGCGGATTTGCACTTCCACAATATTGCCATCACCAGTAAAGACTGTGGTGTGGAGACCTTGGTAGCCGTTTGGTTTTGGGAATGCAATATAGTCTTTAATTTTGCCGGGTAGCGGTCTCCATGATCCATGAATGATGCCAAGGACCCGATAGCACTCGTCACTCGTTTTTACGATGATGCGCACAGCGAGAATATCGTAGATTTCTTCGATATGCTTTTTCTTTGCCTGCATCTTTTTAAAGAGACTCCAAACACCCTTCACTCGGTATTCGGTGCGCACGTCAATTAGATTTTCTTTTGCGAGTGCTTTTTTGATTGATTTGAGGAATTTTTCAACACTCTCAACATTATCCTCATATCGTTGCTTCAGCTCTGTTCTAAGAGATGCGTATTCTTTTGGATGTACATACGGGAATGCCAAGTCTTCAAGCTCACGAGAAAGCTTGCGAATGCCGAGGCGATAGGCAATCGGTGCATAAATTTCGAGAGTCTCAGTCGCAATACGTTTCTGTTTTTCTGCGGGGATATGATGGAGTGTACGCATGTTATGAAGTCTGTCAGCGAGCTTGATCATGAGTACCCGAATGTCTTGCGATATTGCCACAAAGAGTTTGCGCAGACTCTCGTTGTGCTTATCGCTTCCTCGATAGCGAAGTCCGCCAAGCTTCGTCACCCCTTCAACAAGAAATACTATTTCAGAACCGAATTCTTTTTGCAGAGTTTCTGCACTAATTTGCGTATCCTCAAGTGTATCGTGGAGAAGCCCTGCGGAAACGGTTGTTGCTCCCATGCCGTACTCTGCAAGGATTTTTGCAGTCTCAGAAAGATGAACAAAATATGCTTCACCAGAAAAGCGTTTCTGGTCTTTGTGAGCCTCCTCTGCAAATGCGTAGGCTTTCTTAATGAGTGCTACGTCTTGTTCGCTATCTGTTTGTGTAAGGGAGAGTATTTCTTGGACGCTAATCATATATACGTATAGTAACGCGAGAAGGTACTCCGTCAAGGGGTGCGTGGTGTGGCCCTTCTATTCCTTACTTGGTAGAATCAGAGTCTACTAATTTACATACTATTCAAATGGAATCACCAATACACCATGAGACTGCACCAGAAGTAATTTCTGAGCAAAAAAAAGAGAAGGTGATCACGACTCCTCAAGCAATTTTGCTTGGTGCTTTTCTTATTGCAACTGCTATCCTTGTAAACGGCAGGATGAACATTGTTCCGCAAAATGGAATACAAAAAAATGATAACACCGCACGTGCGGGTACTGATGCAAATCTCGAAAAGATGCGCCCAGTGTCAAAGGATGATCATATGCGGGGAAATACTGAGGCACCAGTTACTATTGTGGTGTATTCAGATTTTGAATGTCCATTTTGTAAGATGTACCATGAGTCACTTCTCCAAATGCAAAAAGAATATGTTGATACGGGTAAAGTGTTGTGGGTGCAGAGACAATTTCCCCTCGATAGTATCCATCCAAATGCACGAAATGTTGCCGAGGCTTCAGAGTGCGTAAACGAAATCGGTGGAGTAGGAGGCTTTTGGAAATTTGTAGATGGAGTATTTGCTGTAACCACATCAAATAACACCATGAAGGGGGAGACGCTTCTTTCGGTGGTAAAAACTGTTGGAGTAGATACAGGGAAATTTAGTGCATGTTTGTCAGAGAAAAAATACGATCAAAAAATTACTGCCGACGCACAAAATGGGAACGTTACAGGAGGACAGGGAACTCCGTGGTCCATTGTTATTGCAAAGAATGGTAAGAAATTCGGAGTGGGTGGTGCAGTTCCGTATGAGACACTGAGGCAGACGATTGAAGAGGCTCTTGGGGAGAAGTAACATTAAAAAACTGCGCTTAGGCGCAGTTTTGTTTGAGCAACGCTCGGGAATAGTCTTAGATCACAGATACAATTCTCGCCGTCGCTCGAATTGTTCCGCGATTCCTACAGAATCTGTACGGTTCAAAGGGATGGTCTTAGGTCACAAATAATCTATAGCTCGTCAGCTATAGATTTTCGCGATCCATACAGAATCTGTACACCTAACGGGAATAGTTTTCGGTCACGAATGTTTTGTTCGTCGTCACTCACAAAACTTCGCGACCCCGACTCGGCATTTTTTCTGGTGAAAAAATATGCCTCCGTCTCACCAAGACTAGTATTCGCACACACGAAGGTGTGTGCTTCAAAATTACTTAATCAACTTATGCGGATTATGGTTGGGACAAGATTTGTTACTACATCTTTCCGGAATCGTCTTAGGTCCCACATAAAATTCTGCTGAATTTTTGCGTGACCTCACCTCGCGCCAGTCGCGCTCCGGCTCACCAAGACTTACTCATAGGTCGTCCCACGACCTACTTCCATATTATTTCATGAGTTTATGCGGATTGTGATTTTCACAGGCTTTGTTTGAGCAACGCTCGGGAATAGTCTTGGTGCCAAGCATCATAAGTGAATTACACATTGGACACATGTTTCCGGTTGGTTTTGCTTTAATCGCATTTTTACAATCTGGATAGTTGCTACAACTATAAAAGATTCCGAATCGTCCTTTCCTCTCCATCATCTCTCCGTTTTTACAAACCGGGCAGGCTACACCCGTCATCAGTTTCTTTCGAGCTTCCGGATCTTCTTTGACAAATTTACATTTAGGATACCGTGCGCACGCAATGAACCTGCCGAAGCGTCCATCACGCTCGACAAGGTTTGCCTTTCCGCACTCAGGACAAAGTTCACCGGTATCTTTCGGACCTTCGAGTTCTGTTCCATCGATTGTTCTTGCTCCCGTGCAGTCAGGAAAAGTTTCGCATGAAAGAAACTTACCTTGGCGTGAGAGTTTAATAATCATTCCTTTTCCACACTTTGGACATTTCCATTTTGGATCTGCCTCACCGAGGTTTGTTATTTTTGCTGTAGTGCTTTTGAGTTTCACTTCTTTGAGGAATGGTCCATAAAAATCTTTGAGCGTCTTCACATACTTGGCTTTTCCATTTGCGATATCATCGAGTTTGTCTTCCATCTCTGCCGTAAATGAGTCACTGATGTAGTCGGTAAAGTTTTCCTCGAGGAAGCTACTGACTACATCTCCCGTATCTGTTGGGATAAGTGATCGTTGCTCTTTGATTACGTAT
>JBKJKY010000028.1:0-4643 GCA_046597175.1 Parcubacteria group bacterium | reverse complement strand
TTGCTCGTAGTATACTTATTGTATGAATACCCTTTCAATTATTGTCGCCACAATTATTGCCATTGCAATCGGTTCACTTTGGTATTCCAAATATCTCTTTGGCAATATCTGGATGCGTATAAACGGAATAGCCCCTGGTCTCGATTCTGGGGTAAGCAAAGAAAAAATGGTAAAGCAGTACGCAGTACAAATATTAATTACACTCTTTACCGTGGTCACTGTAAACCACCTTCTCGCAATTCTCGGGATTACCTCGATAGCCGGGGCGCTCGAGCTCGCTCTGTGGATTTGGTTTGGTCTTCAAACTCCCCTTCTTATACATCCAGTCCTATGGGAAAGGAGACCGTTTATGAGTTTTATCCTCGGCTCGATGTGTTACCTTGTTACAATCCTCGCAATTGCAATCACCCTCGCGCTCATCTAGCACGCTCGTTGCAGATGCACGAAAATTGTGCTATAAATACCATTCTAAACAAACACGACACTCTTGAGTTACACACGAATCAATCATCAAATTAAAGCTCCCGAACTCCGGATCATTGGTCCGGAGGGTGAAAACCTCGGAGTTCTCTCCCTTTCTGATGCACTTGCGAAAGCAGGTGAACTTGGTGTTGACCTTATTGAGATATCACCAAATGCCGCTCCCCCGATTGCCAAACTCATGGACTACGGTAAGTATCAGTACCTCGAGAACAAAAAGCAGAAGCAAGCCAAATCAAAAGCTCATACCGTTGAGGTCAAAACGCTCCAAATCAAAGTTGGCACAGGAGACAACGACCTCGCGCTCAAAGCACGCAAGGCTACCGAATGGCTTCGCGAGGGGCATCGCATAAAAGTAGACCTCTTCCTTCCTGGAAGAACTAAGTATATGGATCAGAAATTCCTTAAAGAGCGAATGCTTCGCTTCTTCACCCTTATTGCAGAAGATCACAAAATAGCCGAGGAGCCGAAGAAGAGTCCAAAAGGTATGTCTGCCCTTATCGAGAAAGCCTAGTTTCTCGATTGCTCCATCCCCTTGCAAAATATAGGAGAATTGGTAGTATAGGTGCTCAATTTCAAACAACAGTTTTATGTCAATGAAGACCAACAAATCGTTCGCAAAACGACTCAAAATCAGTAAAAGTGGCCGCATCACCTCACGAAAGGCAGGTCAAAACCACTTCAACGCAAAAGAGAGTCGAGGTACCCAGCTCAAAAAGAAGCGTGGAATGCCTTTCCCTATTGGAAACAAAGCGAAGTCTCGCCTCTTAGTTAACATTTAATCCACGACAATGACACGAGTAAAGAAAGGAGTTCATGCCCTAAAAAATCGCAGAAATACCCTCAAAATGGTGAAGGGGTATCGTTTTGGCCGAGGCAACAAAGAACGCCAGGCGAACGAAGCAATCTCACACGCTGGTACATACGCATTTGCACACCGAAGAGACAAGAAAGGTGACTTTCGAAGACTTTGGAATGTACGCATCAACGCAGCAGTTCGTCCACTGGGACATACATACAGCAAATTTATCGATATCTTGAAGAAGCGCAATATCGCTCTCGATCGCAAAATCCTCGCAACACTCGCAAAGGAAAACGAAGCAACATTCAAGAGACTCGTGGAACAAGTAAGCTAAGGGAAAGTTTTAAGTCGTTAGTTTTCAGTTTTTAGTAAAAAAACGGCACTTGCCGTTTTTTTGTGCTTTATTTTAATTTTCTACTCTTTTCTATTCAATTCGATTTTGAGTAAAAAGCTCTCTGCTAACACCTATCGCCTGATTTTTTACTCTATCTCATACTTCTTCCCCCTTTCCGGCGCAGTTGCATGTGCGCCAAGGTAATCGCGAAGACGCTGTGAGAGAAACAGAGACGATTTTGGCTCACCCATAACGACAAATACTTGCTTGAGGTCGACTTTGTCCATATGTTCTACGAAGTCAATGAGGTGGTCAGAGTCTTTGTGTGCAGAATATCCATCTATGGTAATAATCCGAGCATTGACCGGAATTTTTGAGTCATGAATCATTACCTCCTTACTTCCCTCCTGAAGCTCTCTGCCGAGCGTACCCGTCGCTTGGTAACCCATAAGGAGTATCGTTGCATTCTTGTCGGGAAGGTACTGCATTTCGTGATTAAGCACTCTCCCTGCAGTCGACATACCTGACCCTGCGATAATGACTTTTGGATCTGGCGCTAAATGAATATTCCGAGAATCTTCTGACTTCGCAGTTTCCTTGAATTTTGGAAATTCAAATATTTTGTCTCCACCTTTAATATCTTTTTGGACATCGGAGTTATAGAGATTTACAATCTTTTCATACACATGAGTAAGGCGAATAGCGAGTGGTGAATCGAGGAATACCGGAAGCGAAGGAATTATCTTTTCTTCTACAAGATTATTAATTTCATACAAAATGGTTTGAGTACGTTCGAGAGAAAACGCGGGTATGACGACGGTGCCTTTCCGAGCAATTACATCGAGCAGAATATCTTTGAACTTCGCCTCTCGCTCTGCTTTTGGTTCGTGGTTTCGGTCTCCATAGACACTATCCATCACTACATAATTGACGTGAGGGATGTACTCAGTGTCGGGAAGGAGGAGCGATGGTGAGTTTCCAAGATCTCCCGTAAAGAGCATGGTGCGAGTGACACCGCCCTCGAGTTTTATGGTAAAGAGGTACATGGATGAGCCGAGGATATGTCCTGCATCGTAGAGCGTAACGCTCAAACCTTCAAAAATATCTTTTGGTGCATGGTAATCAATGGTCTTCCAACTCTCGAGCGAACGAGCAACATCGTCCATACTGTAGAGCATCGGAGTACCATGTTCACGGTTTTCGTGCTCCATGATATGAGCGGCATCCGAAAGCATAAACTCTGAAAGCGCCTTGGTTTCTGGAGTGGAATAAATAGTACCAACAAATCCCTCACTCATAAGTTTTGGAATCCTGCCAATATGGTCGATATGCGCGTGAGTGATGAAGAGCGCCTTCGGCTTCGTCACATCATACTCAAAGGCTTTTTTGTTGATTTCATTTGCCCCTGGTATACCCTGTAACATTCCACAATCTACAAGGAATGAACCAAAAGGAAGCTCAACGAGAAAGTTAGCACCCGTCACCGCTCCCACTCCCCCATAAAATGTAATGGTTGATTTCATATTATTTTTTCAGAGTTAAAAATTTCCCGCCAAAATACCCTGCGCACAAGCCCCCAATTGTTCCGCATGATATGTCCGTAATTGTATCGTATAGATACACATGAAACCGTTTTGGTGATACGAACGTCATACCAATTTTGTATTCAAAGATCTCCCACCCAATTGAAAAAGCGAGAGCTCCCACAATACTGATAAGGTACATCATCTTACGAGAATGAACACGGGTTGAGCTTGGGATGAGTACGAGTAGTCCCAAGGTAAGACCACCAATAAGATGTACGACGCTATCAAGCCATCCCACATAAAAATAGAGGAAGTGTCGCAGTGCATAGGTGTGAATAGCAAAAAGCGCGATTGAGAGAACGAGAATTATAATCAAGAAATTCGTACGGGCCATAGCCGTGAAATTGTACCATTTGAAACAAAGAAAATCCCCGAGCCTTTCGGCTCGAGGATTTTCATAGGGTTACTTCAGCATATTTCCCTAGTGTACTACTAGGTGGGTGCTCGCAAAGACGCCCGGCTGATCGCTTACGCATTCATTGGGGTGCCGTAATGTTGAACTCCCTGAAAAAGTTTTAATCTAGAAAATATGCCAAGTAACCCTACTGGTAGTATACGCGGGAGAGTTTCTCGTTACTAGTAGCGAGAAGCTAGTAGGAAACAAAATATCAAATGTTACTAGTCATCTACCTCGAAAGCAAAGCCCTCTTCTACTACTACATTCGGAATACTATTTTTTTTAAAACAAAAGAGCCTCAACGACAAGAGCTTGGGGCTCTATCGTTGAGGCTCACTTTACCCGTGAGCATTCCTCTTTCTCAGGCGAAACCTGATTTCAAGAAATGCTATAGGGGCACAGACTGCGCCTATCTGCATCTGGTCGACTCCAACCAGTGCGACGACAAGAGAAGTCCAAAAAATAACCCTTGCAATCATGCCGGTGATATACATTCGCATATCAAACGGCCAATCTGTTTCGGGGAACGTCACTCCCAGGAAAAAGTCAGACCAGAATCCGAAAAAAGCGATCACGAGCCACGGAATAAAACTCAAGGTCGAATTCATTTGAAACCTCCCGAAGTTGAGTGATTTGTGCAGTTTGATACATTATACTCCTATAATACTAATCTGTCAACATGCCCGTACACCCCCCCCTCAACCTTGGCACCACTTTGACCTCTTATTATTGAAGCTACTCAACGAGCAACAAAAAATTGCTAGTGTATCATATATGATACACTAGCAATTTTTTGTTGAATTTATTTTTTACTATACTTACAAATACCTCTAACTACTTGAAAACTACTAACAACTATTCCAAAATTCCATCGATATTCACATCGTAGAGGATTTGCTCCTGCACAAGGCGGTAATCAATTACTTCCTTTGGATCAAACCAAATCGCAATCTCCCCTGCTGCCTCTTCTGGTTTGTCAGTACAATGAATGAGATTTCGTACTGCACGGTCAGGATTCGCTGCTTCATACGAGTCTACGGTGAG
>JBKJKY010000078.1:0-5963 GCA_046597175.1 Parcubacteria group bacterium | reverse complement strand
ACATAATATAGTTGTTAGAATGATTAACAAAAATACAATCAAACTTTATGGAAAGACTCCGAGGATATTATTTTTATCAAACAGAAGTGCTAAATTATTACTGGGGTACCTTTCACAAAGAAAGGACGATTGTGATTATATTTTTGTTAATCATTCTAACAACTATATTATGTCTAAATTATCCTCTCGATCGGTAGAGAGAATTTTAGAAAGCGCATCGATGGGTATTTCTAGTTTTGTGAAAATTAACCCAAACAGAATCCGACAATCATTTATTGCAAAAAAATTTGCTGAGGGCTTAGATAGAAGCATAGTAAAAGATAAACTGGGCTATAAACACTATAGTACTCCTCAATTAAATAAATTTAGCCTTCATTCTAGGGCAACCCACAATAAGCCCGATACTAATGTGTATAGATATCTGGAGGATTTTAAAATTACCGCCAAATTAAAGATGGAACTCAACCTTACAGATGCTGAGGTTCAAAAGATTAACCGGTCTAATTTTTTAGATGAACGTATTGTTACTAAAATAAACTTACTTAGAGAATCTGAAATCATAGAGTTTGTATCAAGAGTTCAAAGAAAATACAACGGACTAGTTCTCGTTGCTTCGAGACTTAAAGAATGGAAATTAAGTAGAGATTTATTTGCTAAATTTAGAAAGCTACATCCTGATAAAGTGATTATAATAGATAAAATTTGGTATGTAGAAGAGACTCTAACTAATGAAGAAATGGTATCTAACTTAAAATTTTTTATTAATAACAAATTAACCAAGGATAATGATAAAATATAGAGAAGCCCCTTCCAATGCGCTATTTCATTGAACATTGGATAGAAACACTAGCCCATAATGCGGTAATGGAAGAAGGAAGCACTCCCGCTTCTTTTTCGATGTCGGATATTACTTTTCAGCACAATAACTTTAATATGGCAGATGGGTGGAAAGAGAACGGATGGATCGCTTCTGGATATATTGAAGCGCCTAATTTTGCTGAAGCCATAAATACCTTTCGCAATAAACTACTGAAAATCGTTCCCAGAGTAGCGTTGATTTCCCAAAGCTACACGGAGTTCCTTTCTCAATCATTTCTTATAACCAAAGAAGGAAGTGATGTTGGATTTCTTCGATATGTGGAACGCTCTGAAACTGTCGGACTTATGTTTATGGAAAAAGAATTAGAAGCATTAAAACTACTCATGGCCCGCACAGACATACCCGAAGAGTTTTACTTCTACTGGAATGATGCTGTGAATGGCTACGGGTATACTTCAAAGGTATTAAATGTCCTCTCAGCAGTTGAGTGTTTGAGCAAGAAAGCAAATGGAGAAGCTGATTGGAATAAAAGAGTTCTTATGTTGGGCCAAGACCTAGTTTATGATTTGTGGGGAGTTAGCGGTAATCGCTCACAAGGTCTTAGGCACAGATTAACTCATGGTGAATACTTTCAAGCTATTGATAACGGGAAAAATTATTTAGATATCATACATAAAAAGATCATAGTTTATTTTAATTCCCATGTGCTTGGGAAAGATCTTTTGATGATGGATGTAGTAAGCCCACAAAGACACTTCTTCGGAAATATGCAGGAATGTAGGAATTTTATTAAAGCCAAGGAGGGTTTTACTATAAACCTTAAAGATGTTCTGCAAGATTTTAATGGAAATGACATTTATTCCATAAAAAACTACGAGTTTGAGTGGGACAGGAAGGTGGATGATTAGACTTCTGGTTTAACAAGAAATAACAGGACGACATTACAATCATTCCCGCATGTTTCGTTATATTTCATTTAGGCCTTCAACAGGGCTCCTGGAGCACAAGATACTTTGGCAAAGCGGACTGTGTCCTCTGTGTCTTTCTTGGCGTAGAGCATAATCGTTTACTAGCGAGGCTTACAAGAGCTGTGGACGAGAACGTAGTTAGGGGTATAAGAAAAGCGGTTAGGGGAGATAGCTGAAAAGGGGCTGGTTCTAAAAAATTCTATTACCTCATAGGCCTAACACTGAAGCCTCACTTGAAATTGTTTTTGATTTTCTAAAAAATCCCTTAGAGCGATGGCAGAAGGGGGACATCCACCAAAAAAGATTGGTTCCAAAGCTCGTTTTTCAAGAGAGATTGGTATACAACAAAAATAGCGGGTTTGAAACCGCTATTCTGTCCCTACCATTAAGGGTATTTACCCTCCCAGAGGCGCAAAACACTCGTTTAGTGGAGATGGGCGGAATCGAACCGCCGTGCAACAGGGAATTTGAAATACTTCTACAAGAGATAGTGTACTTTTTCTGCCAAAGGCAGTTTAGGGAAGATGGGTAGGAAGTAAACGAAACCCCACCCTCCCGATACTTCTATAGTTCACCATGTACCAAAGTAGGAATACACAGTAGAGTCCGGTGGTATTACACCAACATCTTACTCACAGACATTGTAAGAGTTGACGTCACTTAGGCGTTAGCGTAAGCGAAAGCGAAATCCTTAGCTCCAAAATATGGAGATGCTACTGACTTTGCTCGTGCGACGATGCTATTTGCATTTGGTCTTTGTGGCGGATTTAAGAGTCACCACAGCTCTCTCTTGCGTAAGACAAACGAATCCTATTGTCTAGGCCGATCATCCCCGTTCGCTCCGCCACAGCAGTGATGGAGCGAACGGGAATTCCTAAACGTAATTGTCAAAGGTCAGAAGCGAAACTCGAAATACGAAACTCGGATAACGAAAGTCGAAAGGGAGCGTGAATCTTGATACCTGAGTTCCAAAACAAATTTCGTAATCCGTAATCCGATTTTCGGATACTAATTGTATTTCATTGTGCGGCGAGTGTCGCGGTCGCTCTCTCGTTTTTTGATGGTTTCGCGCTTGTCGAACTTCTTTTTTCCGCGAGCAATACCTATCTCTATCTTGATTTTTCTACCCTTATTATACACCGAGATAGGTACTATTGTCAATCCTTTCTCTTTTTCAATCCCCGCGAGCATCGCAATCTGTTTTTTGGTCAAGAGGAGCCTGCGGTTGCGGTCTGGTTCATAATCTTTCGGTGCATTGGCGATTTGGAACGGTGGGATTGTTGCTCCGACGAGGTAGGCTTCACCGCCACGAGGCATGACTCGTGCACCGAGTAGGGAACCAAGACCAGCGCGCACCGACTTCACTTCAGTTCCAAGAAGCTCGATACCTGCCTCGAGTTTTTCGGTAATTTCATAGTCAAAGTGAGCTTTTTTGTTATGGAGAAGTGCCATATTCCATCACCCCAAGCAAATGTTAATTATTCTAAACATGTATCTTCAAGGTGTGGCTAATAGTATACCAATTCTACACTTTCTGATATGACTTACGTATCAAAAGCATTTGTACGGGGCACGTAGCAAAACGAAGAGATTCGTGTATAATTTTCGGACAATGACGACACAAGAACAACCAAAATCAAAGAAGGAAAAGAAGGAAAAAAAGATGCCATGGAAGTCAGATGTTCCAATGGGTGGGAGTCCACTCTGGCGTAATGTGCTTTCTGCAATCCTTATCTTTTTTATCCTCTCGTCGCTCTACACTGCGATTAGTGAAATGCATACCAAGACAGTAACCGTGCCACTCTCAGAGCTTGCTACGGATATTACTAATGGGAAGGTTCAAAAAATTACGGTTGATGGTGATGCACTTACGCTTGAATATGCAGGAGGTGAGAAAAAAGTTTCAAAGAAAGAAGATGGGGAAGCGCTTTCGCAGACACTGGTGAACTATGGGGTAGAGTCAGAAAATCTAAAGAAGGTAGAAATAACCGTGAAGAGTCAGAGTGGATTTGCGTTTTGGTTCCTTTCACTTGCTCCGATTATTTTGCCAATCATTTTTATTCTCTTCTTTATTTGGTACCTCTCACGGCAAGTGAAGGGTGCCGGAATGCAGGCGTTTACCTTCGGACAATCAAAAGCACGAATCATCCCCGCGAACGACAAAAAGCAAAGAGTGACATTTAAAGATGTTGCGGGTGTAAAAGAAGCAAAACAGGAACTCAGTGAAATCGTGGACTTTCTCAAAAATCCAAAAAAGTTTCTTGATATTGGTGCGCAAATTCCAAAAGGTGTTCTTCTTATGGGAGCACCAGGAACAGGGAAGACTCTCCTTGCGCGCGCGGTAGCAGGTGAAGCGGGTGTCGCATTCTTCTCAATCTCGGGATCAGAATTTGTTGAAATGTTTGTTGGAGTCGGTGCATCCCGTGTCCGCGATCTCTTCGCAATGGCAAAGGCAGCATCACCTGCAATTATTTTTGTTGATGAAATTGATGCTGTAGGACGGGTACGCGGAGTTGGAGCGGGAGGAGGGAACGATGAGCGCGAACAAACCCTCAACCAGATCTTGGTTGAGATGGATGGATTCGAGCCGACCGAAAAAGTGATTGTGATGGCTGCAACAAACCGCCCTGACGTTCTCGATCCTGCACTCCTTCGTCCTGGACGATTTGACCGTCGAGTAACCATCGACCTCCCTGATAGACCTGAACGCGAAGAAATTCTCGGTATTCATGCGCGCAGCAAGCCTCTTGGTGAAGATGTGAAGCTCTCGGTAATTGCAGAGCGTACTCCAGGATTTTCTGGTGCGGATCTATACTCCCTTATGAATGAAGGTGCGATTCTCGCAGCACGGGAAGATAGAACACAGATTACTCAGTACGACCTTATTCGTTCTATCGAGAAGGTAATGTTGGGCCCTGAGCGGAAAAGTCACATTCTTTCAAAGAAAGAAAAAGAGATTACTGCATACCATGAAGCAGGGCATGCACTTGTCGCATCAGTTCTTGAATATTCAGATCCTGTGCACAAAATTTCTATTATTTCTCGTGGGCGAGCAGCAGGATATACGCTGAATCTCCCACTTGAAGATCGCAAACTCCAATCAAAAAAAGAATTTATTGCCGATATTGCGATGTCGCTTGGCGGATATGTTGCAGAAAAGCTCATTATGAATGATGTGACGACTGGTCCATCAAATGATCTGCAAGTTTCGACTGCTCTCGCGCGTGATATGGTCACGAAGTACGGAATGTCTGACCTTCTTGGTCCCATTGCGCTCGAAAGTTCTGGTGGTAAAGCGATGTTCGGTCGGGGAGTAGAAGACAAAGAATATTCAGAGAGAGTAAGCGCTGAGATTGATTCAGAAGTTTCAAAAATCATGAAGCAAGGTCTCGCAACTGCGCAGGAGGTAATTGGTAAGCACCGAAACGTACTCGACGCAATTGCAAAGCAACTCATTGAAGTCGAAACGATTGAACGAGACGAGTTTGAAAAAATTCTCATTGCAAATGGAATCATCCCAAAGAAAAAGAAAGATATCGAGCACCAAGTGTAGACAATAAATCCCCGAAAGGGGATTTATTGATTACTATTGCAAATTGTGAGTGTTGTGGTGTTTTCATGGCAGAAATATGTTCCGCTCGTCCTCATTTCCTGGAGGTTTCGTGCTTACCACTGTAATTCCTGGTGACATTGAGGTCACCATTCTTGATGTTAGCCCCGAAGAAATAGCGCGCGAGCATTTGATTGCTCGCAGACGGCTTGAGGATGCGGAGGAGAAAGCTCGATGTCGAGTGAGGTGCGATCGGTGCCCGCAGTATTTTCCACAGGGACTGATGCATCTCTACCGTGGTTGTATTCTCTGCATGGGGTGTTGCCCTGTGGATTGATACACAAAAAATACCGCTTCGATGGTAACCATCGAAGCGGTATTTTCCATGATATGAATAACTTTGTTTCATTATTTATATTGCATGGTAAACTGTGTTTATATTTTATTTGTACATTTATCCATGAGACTATCTCCCAAAACATTCGTTGCATTCGCATTTGTCGCTCTCTTCACCTTCCTCTCATACCCCTCTCCCGCATCCCACCGAGTCTTCGAATCCATCACTGCAACTCTCCATTCTGTAAAGAATCTCGCCCAAGTCTCATCTGATACTTTCCCTCCATCA
>JBKJKY010000041.1:0-17799 GCA_046597175.1 Parcubacteria group bacterium | reverse complement strand
GATGGAAAAGGCACTGGAGCGGTGGCAAAAGTAATGCCTTTTACCCTTGGAATACTACCAAACGAAGGTCATGTTGTAGTAAATGAATGGAGTAATGTTTTAAAGGCTGACACCAATCCTCCAAGAAAATTTATTGCTGATTTGGGGAGAGACATAAGTGTGTATGACAATAAATATTTTATTAGTTTTGAAACAAGTGATGATGAGTCAGGAATCGCCTATTTTGAGGTGCAGGAGGGGGGATTGCCGGTAGTCCGTTCTGGGAGTCCGTACGTTCTTCAAACCCAAAATCCAAATGAATTGATAATGGTGACTGCATTTGATCGTGCAGGGAACAAGACAGTCTCGTATGTAAATCAAAGTCACACAGCAAGAAACATTACGATTCTCACGATAGTGATTTTGTTTGGCTTTTATTTCATACGAAACTTTTTGAAAAAAAGTCGTAATCAACCCCATGCGTAAATCTTCATTTCTTGTCACTTTACTATGCTTCACGTATCTCCTTTTTGGATCAGCTCAGATACTTTTTGCTGCAACAATTTCCATAACTCCTGCAAATAGTGTAGTTTCTCAAGGAGATATTTTTTCGGTATCGGTCATCACAAACACACAGGGAGTTTCGGTAAATAACTCAGACGCGGTAATAAATTTTCCAAATAATCTTGTTGATGTTGTATCAATAGGGAAAAGCAGTTCAGTATTCTCCCTGTGGGTCGAAGATCCATCGTTTTCCAATCAAACAGGGACAATCACCTTTGACGGTGGTGTTCCGAACCCAGGCTTTACTGGGCCAAGTGGGAACATCATTACAGTTGTGTTCCGAGCAAAAAAGGCCGGAACTGCATCCATTATATTCTCATCAGCAAATGTTCGAGCAAATGATGGAGTAGGCACCAATGTATTAAGTTCAAAACAGTCTGCAACAGTTACCATAACTGAAGCGAAACAGCCAGAGGTAATTTCTGTGCCGGTGAGATCGGATACACTTCCCAGACTCCCAGTTATTATCTCCTCGACTCACCCAAAATCTGATGACTGGTATCAAGGGATGTCGGCCAGCTTTTCTTGGAACGTACCGACTGGAGTGACATCTATCCAAACCCTGCTTGGTAAATCAGCAAAAAGTACTCCAAACATAACGTATGACTCATCGGTATCACAGAAAACTATTGGGAGCCTGAGTGATGGAACATACTACTTTCATCTTCGTTTCATGAATTCAATTGGTTGGGGACCAGTTGCTCACTACAAAATCCAAGTTGACTCGACTCCACCAGACTCGTTTTCACCCAAAGTTCGTATTGAGGGTACCTTTCCGTTCCTGACACTGAACGCCCATGACGCCACTTCTGGAGTAGATTACTATCTTCTTGGGTTAGACGATGGAACTCAAAGCAAAGTGAAAGTCGCGAGTCTCACAAACGGAGAGTACCAGCTTCCAGTGCAGAATGGTGGGGCACATAATATAACTGTATCTGCATATGACAAAGCAGGGAATCATACGGATGTGTTCAACCTTCAGTTTGATTCTCCAGCAATATCTGCCCCAGAGATAACTCTTACCAAAGATGTGATCCAAGTCGGTGAGAGCACCGAGGTCGTTGGTACTTCTGCTTATTCGAATACCAAGGTCGTAGTCTTCGTTGAGACAAGCAAAAAACGAGTTATAGAGAATACATCGGTAACTCGGGAAGACGGTTCGTTTACGGTAAAAACAGACGAACTAGATCAAAGTGGGAAAGCAAATGTTTGGGCAGAACTTCAATTTAGCGATACCGTAAAAAGTCCTATTTCTGAGAAGCTACTACTCAAGGTAAATGATTCAAAGCTCGTACAGTTTAGCTGGGCACTTGTGTCCTCACTTCTTTGGATAATTGTTCTCATTCTGCTCTTACTTATCATATTCTTCTTGCTCTACCTTGGGTGGCATAAGTATTTTGGGCTTAAGAAAAAAATGGATGACGAGCTTGAGCAGGTAATAGAAGAAATTCACAATACATTTAAGTTGTATAAAGAGGAGCTTGGAGAAAGACTCGACGAGCTTGAGAGTGCTAGTACTGCACGAGCTCTCAATAAGAAAGAAGAGAAGATATTTAAGCAATTACAAAATAACATTGACACCATAGACGAATTTATTCAGAAAAAATTGAAAAAAATTAAGTAAGTGCGGGGCTGTAGTGGTCGTGCGGTGGTAGTTTCCTGTATACTATATCTATTAGTTAAAATTGATACATTCTATGATTAAAGATCCTAAAACAATTATTCGTCGTTTCATTATCGCAATTGGTATTGTGAGTCTCATAAACTCAGTTGCAAGTATTGGTTCATTCGAGCTGCTCTCAGGTCTCGCGCTCCTTATAATCGGACTTTCAATCATCTTGAGTATTCTTATACTTGTTATTGGAATTAGATTTAATACTTGGTCAATTTCAAGACCAAAAATGCTCACACGATTCTTCTGGGCATACATTGTGTGGACTGTCGCAAATACTTTGTATGCATATAGTGTTGGACCAGTTGGTATTGGAGCCATCCTTTTCACTGTTATCTATGTCATTGCAGTTGTATATATTATTCGAAACATCAAAACGTTTGCATCGGAGCAGGCTGTAACAGTCTAATTTTAATTTTTCTTATATATATGTCACGAATGAACGAACAAAGCAGTAAGAAAGTGGGTGGGCTTCCAAGTAAGTTTTTGAATGATAGAAATATTAAAAATCAGGGAAAAAATATGCCTGGTGGTAAAAAGACTGTCCAGAAGACAAAAAAGAAATAATTTTTTGTAATGGTAGATTTTGTACTGAAGAAAAGCAAACGTGCAAAAAAAGTGCGGATTGTTGTTCGTCCGAATGGTGAGGTGCTGGTAACCGTGCCACAGCGACTACCTAATTTTATTGCAAAAAAGTTTGTTGAAGCAAACAGTGATTGGATTTTGCAACAGGTGAAAGAATTCAAGCAAGTCAGAATAGAAAATGACAGGAAGGGAATTCCGAATATTCTGACGACTGCACAAAGAAAAAAAGAATACGAGGAGAAAAAAGAAGAAGCAAGAAGCATTTTGACCGAGAGAGTCAGAGTGCTGAGTCTACTCTACGGATACACCTATGGCAGAATCAGTATTCGAAATCAGAAAACCCGGTGGGGAAGTTGTTCGAAAGCCGGGAATTTAAATTTCAATTATACGGTTGCGTTTCTTCCAGACGCTATCCGGGATTACGTTGTGGTTCATGAACTCTGCCACCTCAAAGAGTTTAATCACTCAAAAAAATTTTGGAATCTTGTAGCGGTTGGGTCACCGAAGTATAAAGAGATAAGAGTGGCGATGAGGAAACTCGGTGGAGTTCTCGGTTAAACGTATATATGGACATAACAAAAAAGATAGTACTCATAGTTGGTGGATCAGGGTTTGTCGGCTCTAAACTTACAGAAGCACTCCTTTTACGTGGATATGCCGTTATTGTTATGGATCTGGTGCCAATTCGTTTCGCTCATCCAGATCTTACATTCCTAAAAATGAATATAGCAGTGGAAACCCCTGAAGTAACTCTTTTTGAGGGTGTATTCGGCATTATTAATCTCGCAGGGGTAACCATAGGGAAACGCTGGAATAAGCTCTATCAGAAGCTTATATATAGTAGTCGTATCGATACCACTCGGACAATTGTTCGCATGATACAGAATAGCAAGAATCCTCCAAGCGTACTTATATCCGCTTCTGCCGTTGGATACTATGGGGACAGAAAGGATGAATTGTTAACAGAGGACGCTCCTCCAGGTAATGATTTTCTTTCCAAGCTCTGCGTAGATTGGGAAGCGGAAGCGATACGTGCGGAAAGTTTAGGAGTTAGGGTTGTTCGGATTCGAACCGCGCATATTCTCGGCCCTGGTGGATTACTCAAAACACTTGAACCGCTATTTCGGAAAGGTCTGGGAGGCTATTTTGGAAACGGGTCACAGTATATGCCCTGGGTTCATATACGTGATGTGATTGCAATCTATATATTTGCTCTTGAACAGGACCTTTCAGGGGTATTTAACATTGGAGCTGGCCAAACTCTCTCCCAAAAAGAACTTTTTATCCAGTTTGCAAAAGCAGTTCGTTCTCCACTTCCTTTTGTGTTTCGTATTCCGCACGTCGTTGCGAGGGTGGTGCTCGGAGATTTCGCGGACTCACTTATAACGGGACAAAATACTGATTCATCAAAAATAGTACGGGCTGGATATCAGTATGAGTTTGAGACTTTAGATAAAGGTTTGTCTGATCTGTATTCACAGAATATGTGAGTACCCTAATAGGAGAGATACTGTATAATGCATGTATGATTTTTCTAATGAATAGTGGTGAGTAATGTATGGCACTTTCGAAATCACCAAGCAAAAGAAGTAAAAAAATTAACCTTACCAAGGTACACCTTTTTCTTATTGGAGGAATGGGCGCATTTGCACTCCTTTTTGTAGGTCTCTATTCACTCAGCTCTTCAAAAATTTTTGCTATTCATTATGATTCTGCTGTTGCGCAGGTAAAAAGTGATATCAAAGAAGTTCAGAAGAAAGTTGAAAAGAAACCTCTTGATACGAAGCTCTATGATGCAAAAATGCTCATTATGGCCAATAATCCCGTTCCAAAAACTGTTGCCACCACGACTGCAACAAGCACAAAGCCGCTAAAAGTACCACTCTATCCAGTAAAAACAGTCTACCCACTTCCTGGCGCTATCTTGCCGTTTTATCGTGTGCTTGCGTATTACGGAAACTTTTATTCTCGTGGTATGGGAGTGCTCGGAGAGTATGATGAGCCAGTTATGGTACAAAAGCTATTCGCTGAGAAAAAGAAATGGGAAGATGCAGATCCGACTACTCCTGTTATGCCAGCAATTCACTACATTGCTGTTACGGCGCAAGGAAGTGCGGGTAAGGAAGGAAAGTATATTCTCCGCATGCCTGATGATCAGATTGAGAAGGCTATCAAAATCGCAAATGATATACACGGTATCGTATTCCTTGATATTCAAGTTGGACTGAGTAACTACAAAAAAGAAATTCCAATGCTCGAAAAATTCCTGAAACTCCCCAACGTGCATCTCGGACTCGATCCAGAATTTTCTATGAAAGATGGAAAAGCTCCGGGAAGAACGATTGGTACGATGGATGCGGGTGATATCAATTATGCAATCAGCTACTTGGCAGATATTGTAAAGCAAAACGACTTACCTCCGAAGATTCTTGTTATCCATCGATTTACTCACGACATGGTGACGAATTACAAACAAATAAAAATAGTTCCGGGGGTTCAGTTTGTCATGCATATGGATGGATGGGGAACCCCCGCAAAAAAGTTTGGTACATACAATAACGTTGTGGCCCCCGAACCAGTGCAATTTACTGGTTTTAAGCTCTTCTATAAAAATGATTTAAAAGCGCCAAGTACTCACGTACTCACCCCCCAAGAACTCCTCACTCTCACTCCAAGACCGATGTACATTCAATACCAATAGGGTACAGTTTTAAGTCGGTAGTTTTAAGTTTTAAGAAATGAAAAGAGTGAAAAAAAGGTGAAGTTTTGCTTCATGTGTCTTAAGTTTTTAGTAATAAAAAATTGAGTACTGCATACTGTGCTAAAATGGGGTATGAATAAAAAAGTATTATTTTCGGTCATTTTTACGGTATTTGTAGACTTGCTTGGTGTAGGAATTCTTATTCCTGTCATTCCTCAACTTCTGGCAAACCCTGCGTCACCATTTTATCTTTTGCCTCTCGGATTCAGTGTTCGGCACGGGTATATTCTGCTCGGGTTACTTACTGCTTCGTATCCTTTTATGCAATTTATTGCTACACCGCTTCTCGGTGAAATTTCTGACAGATTTGGAAGAAAGCCTGTGCTCGCCCTATCGCTCCTCGGCACATCACTCTCATATGTACTGTTTGCAATCGGCATTATTACCCGGAACCTGCCACTCCTTTTTGTTTCTCGTGCTTTTGATGGAATAACAGGAGGAAATATTGCCGTCGCACAAGCAGCTATTGCGGATATAACTGAGCCAAAAGACCGCGCAAAAAGTTTTGGTCTCATTGGAGCGGCGTTTGGTATGGGCTTCATCCTTGGGCCGTTTATTGGAGGAAAACTTTCTGACCCGAGTGTTGTATCGTGGTTTACTGCATCAACTCCATTTTGGTTTGCAGCAATCCTTTCGCTTGCAAATGCACTGTCAGTGGTATTTCTTCTTCCTGAGACACTCAAAACAAAAGGATCAAAACTTTCACTGCATTTTGCCAAGTCAGTAAAAAATATCATCAAGGTATTTTCGCTTAAGGATTTGAGACCAGTCTTTGCAACGTCATTTTTGTTTCAATCTGGGTTTACATTCTTCACCACATTTTTCTCAGTATTCCTCATTGCAAAGTTTCATTTTACCCAAGGCTCCATCGGCAACTACTTTGCATATGTTGGCCTTTGGATCGCTTTTTCGCAAGCGTTTATTACTCACAGAATTAGTAAAAAGTTTCGGGAGTATCAAATACTCCGCTTTTCTCTTATTGCAACCGGTATTTTTATCTTACTTCAATTAACTCCAACAGTGTGGTGGGGACTTCTGCTCATCACTCCTTTCTTTGCTATGTGCAATGGTCTTACCCAGGCGAATCTTTCGAGTTTGGTAAGTCGATCAGCTGGTCCCGAACGGCAAGGTCAGATTCTCGGAATAAATTCGTCAGTACAGGCGCTTGCTCAAGCAATTCCTCCGGTTATCGCAGGATTCCTAGCTGCGTCACTCTCTGCGTATGCACCAGTCGTTGTTTCTGGTATTACGGTTGCTCTTGCTGGTGTGGTATTTATTATTTTCTTCAAAAATACCGCTGAACGTGCAGTTATCTAAAATCACGCAAAGAATATGTTTGCTGGTATACTAGAGTTCACTACTTTCTATGACTCAAAAACAAGCACTCGATATACTCAAAATGGGGAAGAATGTGTTCGTTACAGGCCCGGCTGGGAGTGGTAAAACTCATCTCATTAATCAGTATATTGCGTATCTAAAAGAGCACTCAATAGATATTGGAGTTACTGCGTCAACAGGTATTGCAGCGACCCATATGGGTGGGGTAACGATTCATTCGTGGACTGGTATGGGTATTAAGTCAGGCATGTCAGAAGCAGATCTCGATAGTCTTGAAGAAAAACAGTATTTGTGGAAACGGTTTGAAAAAGTAAAAGTCCTCATTATCGATGAGATATCAATGCTCCACCATTTTCGGCTTGATCTCGTCGATACTATCTTAAAGCGCATGAAGCGGAGTGAAAAACCGTTCGGTGGACTCCAGGTTATTCTCTGCGGTGATTTTTTTCAGTTGCCCCCTGTTACACGAAGTGGCGAACAAGAATCCCATTTCGTGTATTCCTCTGACTCATGGAACAATGCGGGCTTTACGGTCTGCTACCTCGAAGAGCAGTTTAGACAAAAAGATGATGTCACACTTTCTATATTAAATAGCATACGTAGTGGCGAAGTGTCAGAAGAGTCGCGTGCGCACCTGCGAACGAGATGGAAGAAAAAAACTATTTTGAATATTGAGCCAACGAGACTCTTTACTCACAACGCTGACGTCGATGTTCTCAATGACAATGAACTCGATCAATTAGCATCAGATGTCGTCGAATACACTATGCATAGCAAAGGCAGAGACGTGCTTGTTGATATGCTGAAGAAATCTTGTCTTGCGCCAGGAGTTCTCCGACTTCGACAAGGGGCGCGAGTAATGTGTGTTAAAAATAACTTTGAATCGGGCTATGTAAACGGAACACTCGGAATTGTAGAGAGTTGTGAAGAAGGAGAAGACCCGGTTATTCGGACAGTAAAAGGTGAGTCTATTACCATAGTGCGGGCAACTTGGAGTATCGAAGAAGACGGAAAGGTAAAAGCAGAAATTTCTCAGTACCCGCTTCGTTTGGCATGGGCTATTACAGTGCATAAGAGCCAAGGAATGAGCTTGGACGCTGTGGAAGTTGATTTATCAAAGTCATTTGAGCCAGGAATGGGCTATGTAGCGCTTTCCCGTGTCCGTACCCTCGAAGGTCTCACAATTTTGGGTATGAATGAGCAAGCACTCCGAGTCCATCCGGAAGTTCTTGAGAAAGATTTCGAACTCCGTAGGGCTTCGGAGGAGGCACAAGCAGAATTTGAAAATTTAAATACAAAAGAAGTAGAGCAGAAACAAGAAGTGTTTCTCGCGAGCATTAAGCCGAAAGAAAAAGAGAAAAAGGTTTCCACCTACGAGAAAACACTTGAATTAGTGAAAGAAAAAATGCCACTTGCAGATATGGCAAAGGCACGAGATGTTACTGCGGAAACTATTATTGATCACCTAGAAAAACTTACTGAAGATGGGGAGAGTCTTGATATTACGTACCTGAAAAAAGATGTATCTGCGACTCATTTTAAGAAAATAGAGCAGGCATTTGAAAAAGTGTTTGAGAAAACAGGCGAATCGAGACTCACTCCGGTCAAAGAGATTGTCGGAGCTAATATTTCGTATAAAGATATTCGCCTTGCGAGACTTCTGCTTGGGTACAAACAAGGCAGGAAAAGCGGATAACGAAATCCGTTTTTGAAACCGTTATCCGAGTAGGCTACATATCCAAAGATTTGAGAAAGATTTCGAGTTCACCACCTTCAATTTTTCGATAGCCGTTTGGTGCGAGTTTGCCAAGTTCAATATTCATCACCCGAGTGCGCTTGAGATCGCTGACTTCTTGGAATAGATTTGAACACATACGTCGGATCTGATGCTTTTTCCCTTCGGTGAGTACGATAGAAAATGTATGGTCATCAATGACTTTGACCTTACACTTCTTTGTCAGGTAGCCTTCAATATCAACGCCTTTTTCCATATTTTTCTGAAAACTTGTTCGAAGCTTGTTCGATGTTTGGACTACATATTCTTTTTCATGTTCAAACTTAGGGTTGAGCATCCGGTCCGTGATACGTCCATCATTGGTGAGGATGATGAGCCCGTGAGAATTCTTGTCGAGTCTTCCAATCGGGAATACATGTTTAAGCATCGCTGACTCTTTGATGTCTACCTCACCTTTTTGCGGGGAGTGGGTGATAACGCCGATTGGCTTGTGATATGCGAGGTATACAATCGGCTGTGGATTGCGAGCATGAAGAACTTCAATTTTATCGTTCTCATTTACTTTATCGCCAAGGACCGCAGGTTTACCGTTAATGTATACCTTCTTTTTTGAAATCAGCTCATCTGCACCTCGACGCGTTGCGAGTTTGCGCATGGAGAGGTACTTGTTGATTCGCATGGGAAATGTAGGTTTTTCGTCCATAGTCAGACTACAGTATCATGATTGACAAAAATAGTAAAATGTAACCTACTAGGAGAAACTGTTTCGAGTAAGACGTGCGACACCTTCCAATTCGGGCAGTAATACGGTATTCTTGTCAATTCATATGTCACGAGGAGAAGTAATCATTCGGTTTGACGAAGTGTCGTTCGAGCACGGACACAATAAACCCATTTTAGATGAGGTTGACCTTACTGTGCGCCGTGGATCAAAAATTACGATCATGGGACAAAACGGTGCAGGAAAAAGTACCATCTTTGGACTGATCACTGGGCTTTTCAAACAAGATTCTGGAGATATTCATATTGGTCAGAATGTTTCAATTGCAATAGCGCGCCAGGTTATCCCGCGTGAAGATTTGGAGCTTTCGGTACGAGCATTTTTTGAAAAATGTTTTGATAAGAAAATCTACGATATAGATCCGCGCATCGACAAGGTGCTTGATGTTGTGCACCTGAAAGCTGACCACGATAAGAAAATCAAAACCTTCTCTGGTGGTCAGCAGGCGCGCCTCCTTCTTGCCTCAGCTCTTATTCAAGATGCGGATGTCTTACTTCTTGATGAGCCAACAAACAACCTCGATCATCAAGGCATCGAACACCTCACGAACTTTCTCAAAGAGTACAAAAAGACTTGCATGGTTATTTCTCACGATGCGGAGTTTTTGAATTCTTTTACTGAAGGAGTTCTCTATCTTGATGTCTTCACTCGGAAAGTGGAGCAATATGTCGGTAACTATTTTGACCTTCTTGCAGAAATTACAGCACGAGTAGAAAAAGAGAATCGAAAGAACGCTCTTCTTGCAAAAGAAATTCAAGCCAACAAAGACAAAGCAAATTTCTTTGCACAAAAGGGGGGTCAGATGCGCATGGTGGCAAAACGCATGCGCGAAAAAGCACAAGAGCTCGAAGAAGAGAAGGTTGATGTGCGTAGAGAAGATAAAACAATTCGATCTTTCATTATTCCTGCACAAACGGATCTTACAGGAGAAGTTTTGAATATCTCAGCGTATACCGTACTCAATCCTGCAACTGGGAAAGAAGTAAAACGAAAAGCATCAGTATCGCTCCGAAAGAATCAACACCTCCTCCTTTCTGGCCCAAATGGTATTGGAAAAAGTACCCTCCTTGAATCAATCGCAACGGGGACCGCAAAAGGGGCAGTTATTACTGATGGCGTTAAGATTGGGTACTATAGACAAGATTTCTCAACTCTCGATTTTGGCGACACTGTGTATGAAGCGCTCGAAAAAGTTATGGGCAGACCTCACGAGGAAACCCTTCGCTCAACAGCTGCTGGATTTCTTTTAAATGGTGAAGTGATGCGTTCGAAAATTGGAAGCCTCTCAGAAGGTCAAAAAGGCCTCGTAGCGCTTGCTCAACTCGTACTTCTTAAGCCAGGACTCCTCATTCTCGATGAGCCGACAAACCATATAAACTTTAGACACTTGCCAATTATTGCAGAGGCGCTCAGTAAATACGAAGGTGCAATGATCCTTGTTTCTCACGTGCCTGATTTCGTAAAACAAATCCGCATTGATGACATTCTCGATCTCGGTAAATAAAAAATCATCCTCAAAACTAGAGAAGATGTATTCTTTTTTGCTATACTCATTACGTATTTACTAATATTTTATCTATTTCGCATGAAGCAAGGCTACGCACCGCTTATTGTTTTTCTTACTATCGCTCAAACAGTTATGTTTTTTGTACACTACGTCGTGTACTCTGCAATTACGTATGCATTTGACGCAGGAACCTTTTTACCGGTACTCCAAATAGCACTTTTCCTCCTTTCGTGTTTGTTTTTCTTTGCGACTTTTCTTACTCATCATTATCACAACATTATTTCTCGGTTTTTCTATAAACTGGCAAGTATTTGGCTCGGATTCCTTTTTTACCTCTTTTTCACCGCTGTGCTTGTGGGTGCCATAGCACTTCTCGATGCTTTTTTTACCCTTCTCACACCACCTCAGTTTATCGGTAAGGTTCTATTTCTTTTTAGTGTATTCGTGTCGCTCTACGGATTTACTCACGCTCAGCGCCTCCGTGTAACGAGCATTTCTGTTGCGCTCCCTAATATCCCGGATTCATGGAAAAACAGAAAAGCAGTATTCGTCAGTGACATCCACCTAGGTCAAGTCCGTGGCAAGAAATTTATGAGGAAGGTTGTTCACGCAATTAATGCGCTTTCACCGGATATTGTATTTATTGGAGGAGATCTCTATGACGGCGTGAAGGTAAACGAGTCGGACGTCATTAGTCCGCTTAAAGATCTCGAAGCGAGTCTCGGTACCTATTTTATTACCGGAAATCATGAGTATGTCTCTGGTGCGGTGGCGAAGTATATTGAACCGATCAAAGAACTCGGAATCAATGTTCTTCATGATGAACTGATAGAAATTGACGGTCTTCAAATTGTGGGCGTTGATTACCGTGATACGGCACAAAAGGAAGAGTACCGAGAAGTTCTTCGCACTATGGGAATCGAAAAAGACAAACCAACAATTCTCCTCAAGCACACACCATTTCATATTGATATTGCAGAAGAACATGGAGTGAATCTCCAAATGTCGGGTCACACCCATCGAGCTCAAGTGTTTCCCGCAAACCTCATCACTTCACGGGTGTTCAAAGGATTTGATTATGGCCATAAGAAATTTAATCTTATGGATGTCTATACATCAAGTGGTGTAGGAACTTGGGGACCACCGGTTCGTGTCGGCTCACCGTCCGAAATTGTGCATGTTCACTTCGTGTAGGGCTTCTTGACTGACTCTAGAATACGAGTACTCTGTATCTTTAGTAGGTCTTTTCACTGTGCTCTCGATACTTTCTTCGGAGGTTCCATGGGTTTGCAATTGGGTCAGAGTGAGAGCATCTTCTCTTTTCATTTCACTGATGCTGTTCGCCGAGCTGTGCGTGCAAACATGATGAAAGCTGGTATTCGCATTCCTGGCGTAAACCCTTATTCTGGGTACCTCACACTTGCAAGTCTCGGCGGGGCCATCTTTTCTCAAACCGTAGTGGGTGAAAGCAATTTCAGTCAAATTAAGTACTTCCGTGAAAGGTCAGAGCGTCTGGTTCTTCTCTCGGTTGAGGCGCGTCTCGCGTATCATGGAGCTCCCGGTGCTGCGGTGATCTGTGATAGAGAATCAGAAGTAAGTCTGATTCTGTGCTTTGCGGGCAACTCTGAGCCCGAAGTCGACCTTGCGCTTGTCCTCGCAAGCGCCGTTAATCTCGAGTTCATTCACAAGATATCCGCAGAAGAAATTGCGGTAAGCCACGGAGTGATGACGGAATTCTCCTCCTTATTGAAATAAATGTTGAAAACTACCAAGAGTCCGCCCCATAAAGGCGGACTCGTTTCATTTTAATTAACTTACTCTGCGTTCTGCAGTTTACTTAAAACTAACAACTTAAAACTGCATTTACTGTATTTGAGATATATCACGATTTCGAAATAGGTTTACACTCCATTCGACTGCAATTTTAGATCGCTTACTCCATGAATGGAAATTAAAGAGATACACGGTACGCCATACCCACCACATGAGTTTTCCATGAAAAGTTACCCCAAAAATAACTCCGGCTGCGTTCCATTTTCCAAGTGAAACAAGAAGTCCTTTTTCTTTGTAGATAAATGGAGTGAGTGGTTTGTTGCGAATAAGACGAGGAATATTTTTTGCAACGATGTTTGCTTGTTGAGCTGCTACTTGTGCGAGCATAGCAAGTGGATGAGTGTCAGTTGGATGCATCATAAAGCACGCAACATCGCCGAGACAAAAAACGTCACTGTGACCTTCTGCTTGGAGATATGAATTCGTAACAATTCGATTCCCTTTATCGAGTTTAAAGTTCTCTTTTCCGATTGTGTTTGGGGTCACGCCAGCTGCCCAAATAATATGCTCTGCTTTGAGGTTTGTACCATCAGCGAGCGCTACTGTTTTGTCAGAAACTGCGGTCACTGTCGCTCCGGTTATAATGCGAATACCTTTTTTTGCGAGAGTTCGGTGTGCTATTTTTCCGATTGATCCAGGGAATTGTCCGAGAATTTCAGAACTGCTTGAAACAAGTGTGATACTCATCTCTCGTGGTTTGATAGTGGTGTGTTTGAAATATATGCGAAGTGTGTCACGCATGAATTCAGAAAGCTCAGCGATCAGCTCTACACTTGATGGCCCACCACCAACTACAATCAGGGACAAGAGTCGCTTCCGAGTTTCAACGTCTTCTGTTCTCGATGCTTCTTCAAGAGATGAGAGTATTCGACTGCGAATATCCATTGCGTCCGCAAGACTCTTTAAGGTAAGAGAGTGCTCTTTTGCGCCGCTTACGCCATAAAAGTTGGTATCAGCACCAGAGGAAAGCACAAGGTAATCGTAGGGAATAGTTCCGTTCTTTGTTACAACTGTTTTATCTTTCGTGTGTACCGTACTTACTTCAGTTTGGATAAATTGTACACATGCGTCACGGAATATTTCTCGTATCGGTTCAACGACACTCGTTGCAGAAAGACCTCCTGCCGCAACTTCGTGAAGCAGTGGAGTAAACAAAAAAAAGTTATCCCTATTAATAAGAGTAACTTTGAGACTTCCTGTTTTTACAAACGGTGCGAGAAATCGTGCAGTGTATACTCCTCCAAATCCTCCTCCAACAATAACAACGTGCGGTGTGCTCATATAAAAAAAGTATACCACAGTGCGAATGCACTTGGTGTGTGGAAAGGTTAGTTTGGAACTTTGAGTCTGCGAAGTACACGAGCACTTCCCATAACTTTCATTACTTCGTACAAGTCAGGAGTTTGCTCTTTGCCGGTAAGAAGCACACGGAATATTTTTGTTATTTCTGCAATCGAGCCTTTATATTTTTCTGGATTTGTTTTGAGCTCTTTGGTGGTTGGTGCGTATCCAAGTTCGAGAGCAAGCGCTCGGATCTTTTCGAGCCAAACTTCTTTGGTATCCTGTTCATCATAGCTGGCAAAGAAAGCATGGAGAGCCTTTTCTACGGTGCCAGCAGGTAGGGAAGAAAGCATTGAGGTGAGGGAAGAGGCTTCGGGGTTGAAAAGTGCATCAAAGAAGTATCCTATTTCACTCCGTAGATTTTTCCACATCGTAATATCTTTTCGAACCTTCTCTGTAGAGCTTCGTTCAATATCAAAAATCTTCGTCGCATATTCGGTATCTTTTTCAATCTCACGTGCAAGTTCACTGTCGAACCTTGTTGTCCAGTTAAGGGCTCGCTCGCATACTTCTTTGGCGGTGAAGCGTGCAATGATCTCTTTGCTAATACTGTGAAGTTTCTCAATATCAAAGAGAGAGCCACTTTGAGGAAGCTTGTCGAGGTCTAGTTTGAATTCTCGGTTGCTTGCAAATGGATTATCTCTTCTCCAGTCTTCGAAGTTCGAATTTGCTAAGTTGAGGAGGTATTCAACCACTGCTTCTACTGGATAACCCTCGGAATCATAAAAAGTTACATCTGCTTCTGGGTCCTTGCGTTTGCTCAGTTTGCGTCTTGAGCTACCTTCCATCTTTTGAATTGGAGAAAAGTGTCCATAGCGGGGGAGTTTGAACTCGAGTGCCTTAAAGAGTTCAATATGGAGGGGAAGGGAAGAAAACCATTCATCACCTCGAATTACATCGGTAGTACCCATGAAATGATCATCAATCGCATGAGCAAAGTGGTACGTTGGAAGGCCATCAGATTTAATAATAACTACATCCTGGTCATTTTGCGATAGCTCACGTTCTCCTTTTATCAAATCGTGAACAACAATTTTTGTGTCAAAATTTCCTTCTGACTTATATCGAACAACGTAGGGTTTATTTTCTGTGAGGAGTTTTGTAACTTCTTCTTTTGTTTTGTTTCTGCAAGTTGCCCAATCTCCATAGTATCCGGGACGAATTTTCTGCGCTTCTTGAGATTTGTGTACAACATCGAGCTCTTCCGGTGTGCAAAAGCATGGATATGCTTTGCCCGTATCAAGGAGGTGCTTTGCAAAGCTTCGATAAATAGATCTTCGGGCACTTTGCAGGTAAGGGCCGTACGCTCCGATCTCAGAACCATCAAGCGTCAAGCCTTCGTCAATATGAATACCATACTGATGAAATGCTTTTACGATTTTTTCTGCTGAGCCAGCGACCTCACGCTTTTTGTCGGTGTCTTCAATGCGGAGAAAGAAAATCCCGTCACTTTGATGTGCAATGCGTTCACACAGAAGCGCGGCATATACTGATCCAATATGAGTAAAGCCTGTCGGGCTCGGTGCTACTCGAGTAACTTTTATTTCAAGTGGGAGAAGTCTGTCAGGGTATCTGGCAGTAATGTCTTCTATGCTTTCGAAATTACTATTTGTAAAGAAGTCTAAATTCATATATGTAAAATATGCTTTCCATCATATGATTTTTATGGCCAAATTACAAGATTAATGCATGGATACTGTTGCGACAAGTAAAAAGTATCGGTATGATGAGTAGGTTATTTTATTTAACTTTTTTTATGATTCA
Source organism: Parcubacteria group bacterium (assembly GCA_046597175.1). Taxonomy (GTDB): domain Bacteria; phylum Patescibacteriota; class Minisyncoccia; order Phycocordibacterales; family Zambryskibacteraceae; genus CAYLHJ01. The sequence continues at coordinate 1,939 of JBKJKY010000041.1, read as the reverse complement.
AAAATTTCAAAGCTGGAACAATGTTGACCTTGGCTTGTTTTTAGTTCGCATGGCACTTTCAATCGTCTTTATTGCAAATGGTTGGCAGAAACTTCAAAACACCACGATGTTTATCGGATTCTTTCAAAGTCTCGGTTTCTCACCCGTTTTGGCATACATCGTTATTATTGTAGAACTCCTTGGCGGAATTCTGATGCTTCTTGGATTCTTTGTTCGCCCAGTAGGTATCTTGCTCGCGATTGTTATGGGAACTGCGATCGCAACAGTGCATGGTAAAAACGGACTCCTTGGTCCTGGAGGGTATCAATTGGTCCTCACGCTCCTTCTCATTTCTCTTGGTATTGCATCAGCGGGTGCTGGTAAATACTCTGCAAGTAAGTTCTTTAGTAAAAAACAATAATCCCGCATAAGAATGGCATTTAAAAACCGTTCTCCATGGATTCACCAATTAGACTCTGATCGCGAAGCGGTCACATTACACGGCGATATCGAAACGGATGTCGCTGTTATTGGTGCAGGAATTGCGGGAGTATCTACCGCTTTTTTTCTGCTCACTACTACAAATAAAAAAGTAACCCTTTTTGATGGTGGACGGCTTGCCCATGGAGCCACCGGGCACAATGCCGGACAAATCACCAGTTATTTTGAGCGATCACTTGTTGATATTCGAGAGGAGTTTGGTGACAAGATGACAAAGGATGCCCAAGAGAGTATTGAGGGTAGCTGGGAACTCCTCGATCATATGTATACAATGGCAGGTCTCACAATCCCTGTTGCAAGATTTTCGGGTCATGCGGGTATGGTTGATTTCGACAGGGTTATGAGGCAACTGAAAGACGCTAGGGTGCGTGACGAACTTGGACTTCCTGCGGAAGATTTTCTGATAAGTAAGGATGCTCCCTTTGTGGATACAATTCCAAAAGAGTATGCAAAATATTTCACTCTCGCACCTCAGAAGGAAATTCTTTGGAGACTCGAAACTCATAACACGAAGTTTGTTGCATGCGTTACGTCGCAGAAGGGGTGTATGAATTCTGCGCTGTTTTGTCAGGAGATCGTTCGGTACTTCCTTCGTGCATATCCAAAGCGTTTCGCTCTGTATGAGCACACCCATATTCATAAAGTTATATTGAAAAAAGAATTTGCAGTGCTTGATGCAATTACTCACGAAATTCATGCAGATAAGGTGGTGCTTTGCACAAATGGATTTGAAAAGATTTCTCTGTTTGACGAATCGGGACTTGCTATTGATACTCAGTTTCACAAAGCAGTTAAAGGAATTATTGGTTTTATGTCTGGATATCTAAAAAAATACGATAATCCTCCAACCGCTATTAGCTATATTGTGAGTGACAACTCTGCGCTCTCTGGCGAATATTTTTATTTAACTAGACGTGAATTTGAATATGATGAGAATAAGCACCACAATTTAATATCAGTGGGAGGACCTGAAATAAGTATCGAGGATACGACTGAATATGAAATCGAACGAGATTATCCGCAAGAGGCAGAGCACAGTATTGACGAATTTGTACACACAGTATTTGAAAAGGAAGATACCTCAGTCACATACGAGTTTAAGTGGCATGGACTCATGGGGTACACCCCAAATGGAATTCGTATTATAGGTGCCGAGCCGAAAAATGCAGTACTTCTCTACAATCTGGGATGCAATGGTATTGGAATCCTGCCATCAATTTTTGGCGGGAATAGAATTGCACAAATTATCGGTGAGAAGAAAGTGGCCCCTTCTATCTTTGATCCAAAAGAGAGGTAGTTGACGATACAAAATAGAGTGGTACGATGGAATTCGCTCTTTTTACCTAGAAGAAGGCCTCAATCCGAACACCTCCAAGAAGCACTCAATGCTTCTTTTTTCGTCTCTCCGCATCAAGAATCTCTTGCGGGGTCTTGTATTTTAAACATTTCATCGGTCTTC
>JBKJKY010000088.1:0-3625 GCA_046597175.1 Parcubacteria group bacterium | reverse complement strand
CCCTCAGTTTCGGTACTACACTTAGCCCCATGAATCTGCGGTGCGATATCTCTTACTGAGTGAGCTGTTACGCTTTCTTTAAAGGATGGCTGCTTCTAAGCCAACCTCCTCAGTGTCAGAGAAATATCACCTCCTTAAGTGCACTTAGTGTAAATTTAGGGACCTTAAATAGAGATCTAGGCTGTTTCCTTTTTGACCACCGGAGCTTAGCCCCCGGAGTCTAACTGCAGCGTTTTTAGTCCTTGGTATTCGGAGTTTGATAGGTCTAGCGAGATTTCTCCCTGTCCAGACCTTCCAGTGCTCTACCCCCGAGGGGAACACATAACGCTAGCCCAAAAGCTATTTCGGAGAGAACCAGCTATTACCAGGCTCGATTAGCTTTTCACTTCTTATCACAAGTCATCCGAGACTATTGCACGGGTCACCGGTTCGGTCCTCCATCTGTCTTTCGACAAACTTCAACCTGCTCATGACAAGCTCGCTCTGGCTTCGGGTCTTATGCATACTACATACGCGCTATTCACACTCGGTTTCCCTATGACTCCATCCTCTCGGACTTAGTCGCGCAGCATGCTAAAACTCGTTGGCTCATTCTTCAATAGGCACGCCATGACGGATATAAATACCCGCTCTGACTCCTTGTAGGCATATGGTTTCAGGTCTATTTCACCGTCCTTACCGGACTGCTTTTCACCTTTCCCTCACGGTACTAGTTCACTATCGGTCTCAAAAAATATTTAGCCTTACCGGTTAGTTCCGGCAGATTCCCCCGAGCCATACGTGTCTCGAGGTACTCAAGAATAAGAGCAAAGAAGACGTTTCATTTTCGATTACGGGGCTATTACCCTCTTGGGCTCCGCTTTCCAGCAGATTCAACTAATGAAACATTTTGTAACTTCTCTCATTTATAAATAAATGACGCTCTCATCTTACAACCCCCAGCAACATTCCCACTTGATAACCGAAGTTACCCTGCGAGAATGGTGCTAGGTTTGGGCTTCATCCCTTTCGCTCGCCGCTACTAAGGATATATTTCCACTTGCGTGGATTGTTTTCTTTTCCTCTGGGTAATGAAATGTTTTACTTCCCCAGGTACGCATGTAGGCGTCTAGTCCTACATATCTTGTTTATACAAGATGGGTTTCCCCATTCGGAGATTTCCGGATCAAAGGTTGCTAGGCACCTCCCCGAAACTTATCGCAGCCAAGCTACGTCCTTCATCGCTTTTTTGAGCCAAGGCATCCACCATACGCCCTTACATTCCCTATTAGGAAATGTAAAAACCGCACTAACTACTTCACCTGCTTACACGGATGAAATAATCATTTTTTTCTCATATGACCATTCGCTATGTTCATACAAGAAAAGTTTTTGCTTTGTTCTGTTCTATGAAATGAATCATAAAACAAATTGTGTACACAGAAATCTACAATCAATCTCTGTGTACTGTTTGACCCTGCCTCCTTCCCCCGAAGACCCCTCTGTTGGTACAGAAGAAACGGTGGAGTGGCAGGAATGAAATTGTCAACGAACTTCCAAAGTATTTTCTTTAACAACCGTGGGTTTTTTTATTAAAAAAACCACTTGTTCGAAGCGGTTTTTTATAGCCCGAAATTCGGGTTATTCATTCCGCTTTGAATTAGGATTTAAAGTGAAACATATGGATAGGGCTCTAGTATAGCCAAAACAATTCGAATGTCAAACAATTACCCTAAGGAAAATATGGGTATAAATAAGGCCCAGAATGAGGCTCAAAATAGGCACAAAGCGACCCCCAAAATGCTTCGCATTTTGGGGGTCTTTTCTCATTCAATTCCCTCACCCATGGGGCTGGCTGGGGAGATCCAAACTGTCTGCCTTCCGCAGACTATCAGCAACCTCCACTTTTACTCGAGCAGAATCTTCCCGAGCCTGGGTCTGGGGGTCGAGCTTTTTGAGCTTACACCCTGGCATTGAAAAGCTGGTGACAAGCAATGCTCCGAGAATCAAACTTTTCTTTGGGATTACTTTTATCACCTTACCCTCCTGCTCTGGAAATAACGAAGTGTATCGCGACGCAACTGATGACCATCACAACTACCAGTTCAAAGACGACCCACGCTTTTGAGTTAAGCATGTGACTCCTCTCAGCTATTAGTAGGGTTTTGTGCACACCATGTAAGCGAGTACAGCGAGAGCAACCCAAAGACCAACCTGGGTCAGATTTGGTTTACGACTCCTAGCCACAGGTTACCTCCAGAGAATGAGGAGAACTTCTACTAAGATTTATACCATACAAACAAAAAACAGTCCAGCGACTGTTTTTTGTTTCGAATTAAGTTGGCATTCACTTAAAACTTTCTACTTAAAACTTGAAACTACTGTCTGTCCCCCATTTCACTTCTCATCTTTTTGATTACATCAGCTGCAGCTTCCTGTCCGCCAAGTCCGAACGCGAGTCCGACACCGAGGGAGAGTGCAATGATAAATCCTGTGAAGAGTGTTTGGAAAAATGGCGCTGCGATTCCAAGTTGTGAAAGCGCGATAAGAAATGCAAAAACCCAGATAGCCCACCTTGCAACTGCACCGAGCATTCCAGCAGAACGAACTTCTGCAGCGCGTGCAGAAGCGGTAACTGTTCGTTGCACGATATCACCAAGAACACCAGCAACAAGAAGAACAAGTACTGCAACAATAACCTTTGGAAGATATTGAAGAACAACACCTTGGAGGAACTGGTTTACTTCAACGAGTCCGAGTACATCAAATGATGCAACGAGGAATACGAGAACGATAAACCATTTTACAAGGCCTCCAACAAATGCACCGGTATTCAAGGTAAGACCTCCCTTTCTCATCATCTCATCTGCACCAGTTCTCTTCAGCGCTTCGTCTACACGAGCTGAACGGAAGAGTTGCTGAATTCCGCGACCTACAATTGTACCCACAACCCATCCGAGTACAAAAATAATCACTGCGATAATAATATTAGGAACGTAATTTACAAAACCCAACCACAAACCCTGAAACGAATTCTGAAGTGCACCACTCCATGTATTGATATACATAAATCTTGTTCCGCTTGCGCGGAGAATGGGAGGAAAACCCTACCCGTTAAAATAATGAATAATTACTAATCGCACAAAAGTACTCTGTGATTCATTATATCACTTACGGAGAGGGTGGGAGGGCTCGTGTGGATAAAGGCTCGCTCGGGTTAGTCCCGAGGAGCACGCATAATTCTCTGGTGAGAATTTGCTCAAGACTCGCACCGTCGTGCTCCGTAGTCTCCTCAGGACTAACTCTCATTCGCAAATGAAAATACAATTGAAAATCAGTGACTTTAATTCATAAAACTACACCTAGATTATGCCGAGTTTGTTCAAAATTTTATCGTGGGGGAAATCGAGGATGTCGCGGACGAGCTTATCGTAGAGACCGAAGCGGTATTGGAAGTCTGCTGTCTCAAATACCGCATAACGGATTTCACTTCCAATTTCTGATTCAATGGTTTTGATAGCGGAATCAATCACTCCTTTTTTGAGATGGTCCCCCACCACAAGAAGATCGATTCTACTTTCTGGGTTTTGGATGAAGATTCCTGAAATAATAATGAGCTTCATGACACCGCCTCGATTGAGTTTGC
>JBKJKY010000070.1:0-5371 GCA_046597175.1 Parcubacteria group bacterium | reverse complement strand
TTTCTCAGGCTCCCTCTCCGGAATCAGACCCTAATCCTCCGTCACCCGTTTATGCCATGTTAGTCCACTACACTAACATCACAGCTGATAGGGCAGAAATTTGAATGACCCATCGCCTTTCCCGAAAGAAATCTGCGATTAGCAAAATTACTATGATTCAGCTTAGTCCTCCGAAGAGGGTTGGCTCTTTGATCTAATAAGTCCGGCCCTTCCGAAGTCGGGCTTTCTGGGCATGTATTAGCTCTAGAATTACTACGGTTATCCATGTAGTAAGGGGTACCATCAAATAAACTATAACTGATATAATGAGCTTTCCGCAGTTTCACAGTATAAATGCTTATACAGAGACTTGCATGGCTTAATCTTTGAGACAAGCATATGACTACTGGCAGGATCAACCAGGTATGTGTCATAAAAGAACGCAGAGTCTTTCACCCAACTTTGTGGAGTTCCAGAACCCGGAACAAGCAGTCGTATACCACGGGACTTAGGCTGGATAATTCACAACCATTTAACAAACTTTCGCTTGCCAACGGAAAGATCCATGAAGGACCACGGCTGCCTTTGGTATACAAGGAACTTGAACTCGAACTCAGCTCCCAAAATCAAGGTTACAACTCCTTGTTGCTTTTGTAAAGGTGAGACCAGAAAGATTGCTCCTTCCAGTCACTCCGTACGATAAGCTTTGATGCTCAACTTCGCCGAAGCAAAGTGCTATCAGAGATTGACTCTGGCAGCTATGAAGTGTGTGCAACAATTAAGTTCCATCAACACAATGTGCAAATTAAGGATAAAGACCGCGTGATGCAGATCTTTGTCAGTTTTGCAGTACCCAAATGACTTTAGGTTTCAGTAATCCACACCAGACTCAAACACAGTAAAACAACAGGACCATATCCCATCGCACCAGTGCTGAGCAGAAGTTTTGGCCAATCAATTGCGAGGACTGACACCTGACGTCGACGAACCAAAGGCTCTCGATCAAAGTACACTTTCCTATCTGGCACTCCACTCGCTAATGCAGGGCCTTCCTAAGACTCCAACAGAAAAGTAATCATTCTCTCAAGCAAAGAAGCACAAGTTTTTGGGATATCATCTACTTTGACTCTATGATTCCTGCTTCAAGATTTCACCAAAAGGTAAAACTGTCCACAATGACCACTTTATCTCCACAAATTCAATCTTACAAACAAATGAATCGCTTGTCCTCAAGATGATTGGCTTTCCCCCTGGTCGCTATCACTGTGAAGCAAATTTCAACTAAAGAAGAAGTACAGCCTCACACATCTCGTTGTGGGATCGTAAACCTGAACTTCAAATTGACTTTCACCAGATACTCGAACAACTACTTCTTCAAGTCGCATTAACACTGACGTTTGTGGAAAGTAAAGACAGTCATGTGTGTCTGATTAAACTCTTGACGTTCCCTTTAATTCATCTCGTCGCCATACAGACGTCTTAAGAAGTGCTAGAATGGGTTGATAGTGAAGAGTTGAGGGTCAACACTATAGTTCCAAACAGCGTAAGGTACTTGACAATTGTCCAACACAATCGTGATTACTATTCCGTAACAATCTGTGTAACACAAACAAGTGTCCATAACAGTCTTGTATTGGATTCAGCCAACTAAAGAACAGCCTGCTCAACCAACAATGATCAGTATTACGCAGTATTCTCTTTAGCTTACATTTGCTACTCAGTTCTAACATAGTCAGAGTAGAGCACGCATGGCTAAGCAGTACCAGGAGTACTCATGATCTGTTCCCAAATGAATGGTCACAAACACAGTATCCTAGAACATTGGTGACGCGGACAATCACGTAGAGCAGAGTTATTTTCATAACAGCTTATTTAAGTAAATTTGCATTAGTACTATGTACCAATACTCAGTTTACCCACGTGCGTTTCCACGTGTCCGGATCTTTGTTTGCCTGCTGAAACGAGCCAAATGTTCCACTGGGAATCTTCAAAAAATTTGGAGTTGAAGTGCAACACTTCAACTGTGAGAAATTGTGTGTGAGTCGTCCAACATGTCCCCAGTCACACACCAATCCGTAGCGTAAGTACGGTGCGGACCCCCTAGAGGCGACAAATTACGCCCTATCTCGACGACTAGGGCGAAGCAAAGAATTCTGACAACATTGTCGTAAAGCCCAAACTTATATCATGAATATTCAATATATCATATATTGATAAGATATAAGTTATAGTTTTGTGATGAGGTGAGTTCAAGGTGATGTACGTTCTATGTCTATAGAGCTATCCTGAAAACTCGATCAAAACTGATCTAACTTTTGACACAAATATACTATACAAAATCTAATTACATATTTAGAAAGAACCTGATTTAAGATGATTTTACAGATGTTAACTTTGATTTTACAAGCAATACTCACAGAGATATGGGCACTCAAACTTTGCATAGCGAACATTCATCGCGATGAAACTTCGCTGGATCGCTCAAACGCCATTTCCAGATGGCGTAAAGTGGTGCAACATGGCGTATGATCAATTGTTAGGTGATCTGACATGACAAATTGCGAAGTGGCGCAATGTGGCGTAATCTGGCGTGGGCTTGGATCGTGCACTGGATTACGCCTGGATTGGGCAACGTGGCGCTGCAACATGGCGTAACATGGCGCACATACATAAAGTATAGACTCAATATGTATACCAGAACAAACTTCATCAACTTTTTCAAGCGCCAGCTTACGCCATCACTCCAACTCAAGACTTTTCTTCCCACGGACAGTCCGACTTATACAGTGGGGTACCTGTTATGTTATGAGTATGTTACATAACATGTTATGTAACAATGTAACGTTATGTTATGTAACACCGGGAATACCCGCATTAAAGCTCAATAAAGGTCTTTTTACGGGCGCAGGCAGATTTTTTTGGTTGAAAAACTCCCCCATACCAATTTCGAAATGTTTGGTAGCGGGTGTCCAGAGGACGCACCCTTCACACTACCACAACCAATCCCCCAAACTTAATAGCCACACGCGAGAACCAGTAGGTTCCCACACTGACCTTTCACGCCTTCAGCCCTACCGCGTTCTAGACGTGTCCAAGTCGCTATGTGCTACTCAAAGACACTCTATCACACTTCAAGCAGAGGTGCCATCAGTCAGGTGGCTTCAACCCTTCACCTTTCACACACATACCTTGCATAAACTCTACAGACTGCTCCACACACTCCGACCCACAACTATACCTAGTCATCCAAACAAAACAAGCGTCGTTCAAAGACTTCCAGGTACATCGCTTATCAGAGAGGTTCACACACTCTAAAAGACTACACAACGTCACCCTCACTACGCAGAAACACTCAAATGGTTCGCTCACATCGTCACAATCGGGGAATTGTCATATTCCTGACAACTGACATGAAAATGTCTACTACACGCCAAAAACAGCTCTACTCATTTACCAACGAGGAGCACATAGTCTGACATGTTGATCCCGTTCACTATCAGTCGTCCATTTGACCGCTCAACCCAAATGGACAGCGAAAGTACTAGGTACCTATGCAGAGTCTACCCACGTGCGTTACCACGTGTCCGGATCTTTGTTTGCCTGCTGAAACGAGCCAAATGTTCCACTGGGAATCCTCAAAAAATTTGGAGTTGAAGTGCAACAAAATTTTTTGACCCCAGTTTGGCGCACCTTTGAAGCGTGTTTTTGAAAGCTGTAAAATTGCGATTCGTCTACAAATTGGCATGCATGTAGAACGTTGTATAAGGCGTCGAGAGAACGTCTTAGCATGCGAAAACATTGTTTGGCTATTACGTTTCATTTGTTTATGTCCTGATTTTTTGATCAACTTCCATGCACGCAAGTAACACTCACTTACAATTCCAGAAATGGATTATACATAGAACATAAGGCACTAAATCAATTCATCTGTTTGAATTGGAAGTATGGGCTCAATTTATCACAAAAACCACTCAACTCGTGGAAAAAGGATCAGAGAGATATTTTATGAAGTACTAATGTTAACATTTTCAAACTTTGTACACCACATTAACAGTAAATGGGTAGAGTGTGCACATAATTTGGGAGCAAACCAACTATGACACATTGCACAAGACTCTAATATGTGAAGAGAACACTTCGTTCACGATATCTACACCAATCCTAAACGAATCTACTTCAGAATCCGTACACCAGCTTCTTCAATCATAGATAAGAGAAGTACGTAACTCAAAGAACTTTACAAGTAGCACACATGTACTGTTGACTGGAAGTGTCACGATTGTGCACCTAATCAAAACTTTGCAACCAGTAGTCCGATAACCACACGATTTAGTATATTAGCTTTCTATGGTATAGGAAAGAAGAGAATGTGACTCAAAAATCTCTTCATTAATGTGAATAGCATAAACTGTGACGTTTTGCAGTCTCACTATGGATACCGTAATTCAGAGCCATCCAAAACAGATACAGAGTTGCTTTTTGGTATACATATACTTCATTAGTACACAATGAATGTATTAGAAGCTCAAGTTTCAATTCGTAAGTTTGCTCAGTTATCACAGTCTAAAGACTTTATTTTCGCTATCGAATTGAACCAAAGGTTGAATATTAATTGGTACGCATTGCCAATCCGCTTGATAGTTTGTGTCACTCCAATAGATAGTAGAAAGTACATCATAACTTTATAACAACGTGTGAGCTCGCCTCCTTTGTAAGCAAACTTGACAAAAAACATTTACGCTCAATAGGCGAACTCACGATCTACACCTTTTTAGACAACGAAAATTGACATACAGTATCTTATCGCTATGCACAATGGACATGGGTAATGGAAATTGTAATGTGACACGACTGTGATGTGTACTCAGGCGAGTTGTTTTTTCTCCAAAAATGAGACGTACATTCTGAACGACGTAGGCAAGATAAAGACCTAATTCTTGGTACACCTACTCATTATAAGTATACAATCAATGTATCAGAAGCTCAAGTTTCAATTCCCAACCTTTCATCATTGCCACTGACTAACGAGGCGTATTCTCGCTATCATATTGGAACAAAGGTTGAATACGAAGCAAAGCCCATTTTCAATGCACCTGATAGTTTTCAGCACTCCATACTATAGTACAAGATACTCCATAAGGGTACAACACAGTTTGGGATCGGCTCCCATGCTAGCAAACTTGACAAACAACATTTACGCACAATAGGCGAACTCATGATCTACACCTTTTTAGACAACGACAATTGGCATGCAGTATCTCATTGCTATGTACAATGGGCATGGGTAATGGAAATTGTAATGTGACACGTCTGTGATGTGTAGTGAGGCGAGTTGTCTTTTCTCCAAAAATTGAGACGTACATTCTGAGCGACGTCGGAAAGATTAAGACCT
>JBKJKY010000035.1:0-2521 GCA_046597175.1 Parcubacteria group bacterium | reverse complement strand
ATCACGAACAAAGTTCCGAGCTTGAAAATTGCGCACTTCTGTCCATGCAGTTTTTTTATCTTTCTTAAAATCATCAATTGAGTAGCATTCCTCTTCACTTTTAACTAACCAGTATTTCTTTTCTTTTGGTTTACTCATGTTTAAGATAGCTAAAACCACTTTCTGCGCTTACTTGCTTTATATCCCCTAGTATACATGTTCGTGTTTCGTTATCCGATTTTCGTATTTCGTCCTATTAATATTTTCTAATCACTGCCTTCACAATTGCGGCAACGCGGAAACTCTCTTCAGGGTAAATGTTATCGTAGTTTTTGTTTGCCGGCTCGAGGTAGGGTGTTCCCTTTTTGTCTTTGCGAAAATATTTCATTGTCCAACCGCCATCAACCTCAGCAATAACAATATCACCAAGCCGCGGCTCACCTCGGCGTTCCACGAGTACGTAATCCCCTTCTTCAATATGCGCATCAATCATCGAATCCCCTTTCACTTCAAGGAGGTAGCTTTTGTCCTTGTCATCTACCAGGAACTCTTCGATACTCAAGGTATCGAGCTCTTGAGCTTCGGCAACCGTCGGGATACCTGCTTCAACAAGACCAAGAAGTGGTATCTCACCAATTACACGATTCGGAGTGATTCTGCCTTGCGAATCTTTTGATACAACACCTTCTTCTACAAGCCAATTGATCAGTTTGTGCACTGAATTCTTCGACTTAAAGCCGAGGATATCCATGATCTCTTTGTAACCTGGCATGCGCCGGTTCAATCGGTAGAAAGAAATAATCTTTTTTTTCTGGTCTTCTTTTTTTTGCATATTAGAAAAGGAATGATGCCAAACTCCAACGACTCTGCGCTTGTGCTCTGCGACCAATGTCGGAGAGCATTGAAACGAGTAACTTGTGACGTTTTGCCTCTCTCTTATATGGTACACCACGGATAACTTTCATATCAATACTTTCATTGATCTCTGCGATTTCTCGACTGATGGTTTTTACTAATTTTTCTTTGCTCATATGTAGTAGTCGCTAGTTGTTAGTAATCCTGTATGCAATTAGTATAAGTGAACTGAAGTTCACCAGCAAATAAAACTGGGGAAAAGTGTTCATGTTCGTTATACTTTGAGTATGAAAAAGTTAGTATTGAAAAATGACAGGTACAAACGAAATCGCGGAGGAGATTCTCGACTGCTTCGTATCTCGTGCCAAACATGTGATGCAGAAATATGTACGTACCAGAAAGATGGTCCGGGAAGTCTCCGCAGGATGTATGTCGACAGAATGATAGACCCGAAGGTAAGTTTGGCGGGTAAAAACTTAGTATGCGCGAATAATCACCTCGTTGGTATTGCGATGGTATATGCAAAGGAGAATCGTCCCGCATTTAGACTGATGAATGATTCCGTACGAAAGAAAATCGTGAAATAACACAGTAGTCAAAACACACAAAAAGACCCTCTTTGAAGGCTTTTGTTCGCCGTACTCAAATTTGGTACAATGAGAACTCAGTAATCAAATATTCACACATGTCTACCATCAAAAACAATATATGGGGAATCGGGTTTGTTGTTGTGCTCGGCGGGGCTCTGATTGCTATGGCTCTTGCCAATAAGCACAGCAACATTCCCTCTCCAACAGGAACGGCATCTGAAACCGCAAACTTTACCATCACCCCGAACGATAATGTAAAAGGACTAGCAAACGCCAAAGTAACACTCGTTGAGTTCAGTGACTTCCAGTGTCCAGCGTGTAAAGCATACTCACCAGTCCTTACAGCACTCGTTGATATGTATCCAAATGATCTTCGCTTGGTATACAAATACTTCCCTCTCAAAACTATTCACTTCCGCGCTCAAGCTAGTAGCCAAGCAGCGGAAGCGGCAGCTCGCCAAGGAAAGTTCTGGGAAATGTACAAACTTCTCTTTGAAAACCAAGATACATGGTCACGAGAAACTGGTACTGCAACCTTCGAAAAGTATGCGCAAGACCTTGGAATGGATGTAACGAAGTTCAAAGCGGATTATGATTCAGATTCTGTAAAAGAAAAAATCGATAGCCAAATCAAAGAAGGTATCGACCTCAATGTAAACGGTACCCCAACCATGTATATAAATGGAACAAAGATTGTAAATCCAAACAGTACTGATGAGTTCAAAGCGCTCATTGATGCAGAAATTGTGAAGCAAGGTGGCACACCTCCTGAAAGCTCAAAAATAACCCCAAAGAGTAATTAGTATGGAGAAACGAATTCCCAATTGGCTTCTCGCGTTAATTCTCGTTATTGCTTTTATTGGTTTTTTTGACGCGGTCTACCTTACAACCAATCACTACAGCGGAACGACTGTCCCGTGCTTCATTACTACCGGATGCGAGCAAGTAACTACGAGTTCATACTCCTTGATCCTTGGTATTCCCGTCGCACTCCTCGGAGCACTCTACTATCTCGGGATTCTCTTCCTCGGAATGCTCTACGGACAAAAGTGCGACTTCAGAGTTTTCAAACTCCTCAGTTATGCATCATTTTTTGG
>JBKJKY010000013.1:0-3756 GCA_046597175.1 Parcubacteria group bacterium | reverse complement strand
AGCTCATACACATCCGTTGCAGTACTCATCCACTTTGCTGGGTTTGTTGCATTGTAGTACTTTGGTAGTCCAAGCTCTTCGAGGCGCCTGTCCGCTACATACTGTACATACTGGTTTACGTAATCCGCATTAAGACCGAGAATTCCATTTGGAAAAAGATCTTTGTTGTACGCAGTCTCAAGATCAACTCCTTCGATAATGATTCCCTGAATTTCTTTTGCAAAATCTTCAGTCAAGAGCTCTGGATTCTCTTCGAGAATAGTGTGAACCAAAGTCATGCCAAACTTAAGGTGAAGTGACTCATCACGCAGTACCCAGTTGACCATTGAACCGAAATTGCGGAGTTGATTGCGCTGACGGAATGAGAGCGCCACCATAAAGCCACTGTAAAACCAAATTCCTTCCATTACGATATTGGTCGCAACGAGATTTCGAATGAAGTCCTTCTTACCATCGACAGTTTCGATATCAAGCGTATCTTCGGTCATACGCTTCATGTAGCGATTAATATAGTTCTCCTTCGCTTTCATAGAAGGAACATCGAGATGAAGATCAAAGACGTGTTCACGGTTAAACGGAAATGTTTCAAGTACGTACTCGAACGCTACACAGTGGTTCGCTTCTTCCCACATCTGCTTCGCTAGGTATAGGTGACACTCTGGACTCTTGATGTACGGATATATACCGAGCGCAATAGAGCGGTTCACAATGAGCTCTGCAGGATTAAAGAATGCCATGAGGAACTTCACTGCATGCCTCTCATCTTCCGTCATCTTCTCGAAGTCCTGGAGATCTTCTTTGAGCGCAATTTCGTGAGGAAACCACGTGTTACGCACAGCCTGTTGGTAGAGGTCATATGCCCACTGATATTTAATAGGGTGAAGATTCATATCTTCAGGAACGATTTTTCCGATGAGCATGGTGTAAGTTTAAAAGTTACTACGTTATAAAGTTTATAAGTTGGGGTGATGAACATTCTTTATTCATCTGTACTGACGTTTTTCGATATCCGATTTTCGTATCCCGTTTCTACTGGCAACTATCACAAATATTTTTCTCACTTGGATCACCAACTCCAACCTTTAGTGTTTCTCCAGAGCTCGGAGCTTGTGCTAATACTTTTTCTGGAATGTTCATCGCGACTGTCACTACCTGTCCTGACTTTACTGGTTCAGTTACGGGAGCTTTGAAATCTGCTGACGTTTTGAGACTAGAAATCGCACCGAACCCTCGCTTACCCATTACTTCTGCTTTATTTACTTTCGTCGTCGACTGCTCAGCGGTGTGTCTCGGCTTCATATGGAGATAGTAGGTCGTCTTTACTCCTTTTTTCCATGCTGCAGTATAAATATCCATCGTCTCATCGATATCACGAGTTTCAAGATACATATTTCGAGAGATTCCTTGATCAACCCACTTCTGCGCTCTGGCTGCCACTTCAACATATGCGTACGGAGATGTGGTGAATGATGTTTTGTAGATACTCTTCAGGTGTTGTGGGATTGCTTCGATCTCTGCGATGTCTCCCTGCTTTTCAATGATTGATTCTTTTACTTCTTCCCAAATTCCCATATTTTTCAAATCCTTCACGAGGTTATGATTAATGTCGAGATATTTTCCAGAAATTTTATTTCGAGAGAATACTTGGGAGAATCGCGCGTCCATACCCGGAACCGTTCCTGCCACGAGTCCAATGTTTGCATTTGGCGCGACAGCCATGAGAGTGGCGTTGCGAATTCCCTTCTTTACCTTTGCCCTTAGAAGATCCCAGTTAAGACCTTTGTGGTGACTACTCTTATCTACCGTAAGCTCTATTCCGCGATCTGCTTCAAGGATACTGAGTGAGTCAATTGGCACGAGCCCCTTTGACCACTGTGAACCAGGGAAATTTGTATAGTGTCCGCGACTTACCGCAAGGTTCGCACTTTCGTCGATTGCCATGTAACTAATGAATTCAAAAATTCTGTCTGTGAAGTTGTACGCGTGCTCGCTATCGTACGCGAGTCCAAGCTTTTCAAATACATCAGCGAGTCCCATTACACCGAGACCCATTGCGCGATTTTCCTGATCTGACTTTCGTGCCTCAGGAAGTGGGAGTGCATTAATATCGATAAGGTTATCGAGGAATCGCACTGCAAGGCGTGCTGTCTCTTCGAGCTTTTGCCATTGCACTTCTTTATTCTGAACGTGAGCAGCGAGGTTAATAGAAGCGAGGTTACAGACAGCAATATTTTCTCGGTCTTGTGGCAAACATATTTCCGTACAGAGGTTCGACATATGAATCGTACCAGTGTTGTTGTTGAGGGCCCGTAGATTGATTGGGTCTTTCCAGGTAATCCAAGGATGCGAGGTTGTCTGAAGTGCAGTAATCATCTTTCGGAAGAGTTCTGTCGCCGGCATTTTCTTAAACGCACGAATCTTTCCGCTATTAGCGAGCCCTATATACTCCGCATACCTTTTTGAAAACGCTTGTCCATACAGCTCCACCAAGTCCGGTGTTTCGTACGGATCAAAGAGATACCACTCCGCCCCCTCTTTTACTCGCTTCATGAATTCATCAGAAATATATGCTGCGGTGTTCGCTGTTCGCATTCGCATATAGTCATCTCCCGCATTATGCTTCCAATCAATAAATTCTGGGAAGTCGAGGTGCCATGTCTCCATGTAAAAGCAGAGTGCTCCTTTCTTTTTTCCCCCCCGCTGAATAGCACGGATTGCAGTATCAATAATTTTTGCAAATGGAGTAGGCCCGGTCGAACTTCCCCCACCCTTATGAAGTGGTGACCCAGCCGCTCGAAGTTTTGTCATAGAAGCACCAATTCCTCCTGAAGCCTTTGAAAGCAACATCACATCCGAAACAGACTTTGCGATGTGTTCCATATCATCTTGAATTTCAAGAAGGAAACAGTTTGAGAGAGCATTGCGAGTTGTGCCGGCTCCAAGGTTTGCAGACCCTCCCGCTAAGTATTCGAGGTGAGACATTTTGTCATAAAACTTTTTTGCCCACGCAGTTGGATCTTCTTCATTAAATGAAAGTCCCATTGCAACGCGCATAAAAAAGTATTGAGGGGTTTCTGTCGCATCTTGATTACTATCTTTGAGGCCATATCGATCAAGAAGACTTGAGAGACCAGCGTATTCAAACAGCTCATCACGAGAAAGGTCCATATAGTGAGAAAGGACATCAAGATCAAAGTTCTTTTCCATGCGTTCATCGAGCCTTCCATCCTTCACACCCTTTTTGATATAGGTAACGAACTGTGCACGGTGACGCTTCAAGAGTTCTTGTTCATCGTTGTTGTATTCACCAAGGACTTTCTTGTACGCAACCTTAAGGAGAAGACGTGTTGCAACGCGATCAAATTCAGTGTCCTCTTTGATGTTCTGGACGGCAGCATTGATGGTTGCCTGATCCATTTCATCGGTCGTGATTCCGTCGTAGAGTGTGATATGTGTTTCAGTTGCAATCTGAGTCACCTTTGAGATTGGGTCAGTGAGTCCAACACAAGCCCGTTCGATCGATTTGTTGATCTTGTCGGCGTTAAAGGCTTCTTTGGTACCGTCTCGTTTGGTGATGGTTAAGGTCATTGAAATGAATTGCAACTAACTGATAAGCGGTGTTCATTTCTTTTCTCTTTATCAAAAATCAATTTTGTAAAAATACTAACTTTTTTACATTTTTTTGAAGAAAACAGAGAAAAAATGAACGAAAAACAAAAAATTACCTCTCTATTGTAGAAAAAAAATGAACTTTCA
>JBKJKY010000075.1:0-6909 GCA_046597175.1 Parcubacteria group bacterium | reverse complement strand
GGAAAGTTTCTCCTCTATAATATTCTCGGCGGAATTCTCTGGAGTGCTGGCGTAACTTCTATTGGATTTGTTCTTGGAAATCAAATAGAAGATATTGAAAGTTTTATACTTCCCATGGTAGCAGTAATTGTCTTCCTCTCGTTTCTCCCCATTGTGTTTGAAGTTCTGAAAGAAAAAAGCTCTAAGCGTCATGGAAAATAAATCACTTATTTGGATTGGTATGAGTGTCGGCGGAGCAATCGGCGGGTATGTGCCCGTTCTCTTTGGTGGTAGTGAATTTTCATTTTCTTCAATAATTTTCGGTGCTATTGGTAGTATCGTAGGAATTTATATTGCTTTTAAAATGACTCAGTAATGTATGTATATTAAAGCGTGGGTGACTCCAGGGGTAAAAAAAGAGGTTTTTAAGCAAGAAGGGAGTGACCAGTTCACAATTTCTATAAAGCAGAAAGCGGAGCGGAATATGGCAAACAATAGGGTACGAGAGCTCCTCGCAAAACATTACAATCTCCAGATTGGCAAAGTGAGGATAATCTCCGGACATCGCTCACCAAGCAAGATGTTTTCTATTGATATCCTTTGATATACTGAAAGGGTAATATTACGAGTTTAACCACATTGCCCATGCAAAAAAATATCAAAGCAACCGGTTTTGAACTTACCCCCGCAATCTCAGAGTATATTGATAAACGTTTTGCAGTATTTGATCGCTATGTTGGTGAGAATAACGATAGTGCTCGGTGTGATGTGGAAGTAGCGAAGACTACTCGTCACCACAAACATGGCGATGTATTTAAAGCTGAGGTCCACTTAGTATTTTCTGGCAAAAACTTTTTTGCAAGCTGTGAAAAAGAAGATCTCTACGCAGCTATCGACATTGTCCGAGATGAAGTGGTGAGGTCACTCTCATCAAATAAAGATAAGGGGATTGCACTTATGCGCAAAGGGGCACTCGCGATGAAAAATGCTCTGAAGGGTCTCGATGTGCGAAGTAAATTCCGAAAGCGTTAATATATGAAATTTGAAACTAATGTCAGTAATGAAGTAGTTGCCGGTGTGCTTATTGGAGGCCTCTGTCTTTCGGGGATTCTGTATCTTCTCAATACTACAGAAGAGCAAGCACTCGCACTTACCTATAGTAAGACTTTGGTCAGTGAACAAAATAAGAATTAGCTAGTGATTTTTCTGTGAAGCCCTCGCTCGAATTCCTCGAAATTCATTTCCTTTTTCCCTTCAGGAACTATGCGCTCAAGTACAAGTTTCCCATCCTGAATTCGCGCAGTTTTGATAATGACTCGGGTCCGTTTTCCGTCATGTTCGAAGAATGTAAATGCGTTCGGCCATCCTGCATAGCCTCTGATTTTTCGGAGATTTTTCTCTGCATTATCTGTTAGGTTAATTTCTGCATCTTCCTTTCTAACTTTTTTTGTGTAGGTTGCAAGACTGTGATCCTGTTCTGTTTCTGAGATTGTTCCGTCTACCCAACCAGGGAGTACTTCCGCAAGTAACTTCCCACCTTCGTGGGCGAGGAGATTCTCAAGATCTGGCGCATAGGGTGGCCAAGACTCTAACTTAATTTCTTTTTGGGCAATAATTGGCCCGTGATCCATTTCCGCATCTAAGTGCATAATGGTTACACCGGTTTTTTCTTCTTCAAGAATTGCACCAAGAATAGGGGAGGAGCCTCGGAGCTTCGGCAGGAGAGACGGATGCACATTAATGGTCCCTCGCTTTGGAAGTGAAAGGATATCGTCTGGGATTATCTTTCCATACGATGCCACAATGAATACATCAAATGTACCGTATTTAGCAAGCTCTGAGAGCGCCGTACCATCTCTTAAAGTGTGGGGTTGGTAGACAGGGACAGAGCTCAGCTCTGTCCACGTCTTTGTTTCTGGTGCGGTAAGTACCATATGTCTCCCTTGTGGTTTGTCTTCTTGGGTTACTACAAGCTTCGGCAAAAAACCTTGTGCTTTGAGTTCCTCTAAAATTGTAACTGCAAACTGGGGTGTACCAAAAAATGCAAATAAGAGTTCTTTTTGCATATTACTTTTTTGATACTTTAGATTTTGTTTTTATTTTTTCAGGCGGGAGGTCCTCGACTTCTTTTGCGGTATCAGTAAAAAGAATGCCGTTTAAATGATCTGTTTCATGTTGAAAAACTTGGGCGAGAAGTCCTGAGCCCCCACGGGTAAATGGGTTGCCCTGCTCATCAAATCCAGTGATTTGTACCTTTGTCGAACGATTTACTTTGCCGTACAAATAGCGGATAGAAAGACATCCTTCCTCCATATATTTCTTTTCGCGTGATCGTTTTGTAATTACTGGATTTATAAACACCAAGTCAGGATATTTTTTCTCGTCTTCTTCATCTTTCATGTAGCCAATAACTTTTCCAGATACGATAAAGATACGGAGCGAAACTCCGATTTGAGGTGCGGCAATAGCCACCCCATCATCTTGTGAATCGAGGGCTACTTTCATATCTGCAAGGATTTTCTTTATTTTCGGCGAAGTAATTGCTTCTACCGGTACCTCCTTTGCTGTTTCTCGCAAAATAGGATTATCTTTCTGAACGATGTCAACCATACCCCTAATTTACCACAGGAGGGGAGTAAGTTCAAAAATAAACCGCCTGATGAAGCGAAGCTTCATCAGGCGGGATTTGGTTTAGCGATAGCGAAGTGCGGCCAAGTTGGCCTTCGTTTTCACAGCATATCTTCGCACAGCAGATCTTGAAACAGAGACAAAGTAGTCATACTTCATATTTGCCGCCAGCCATCTACGGGCACCCTTCCTAGCAGGGGAAGGTCCATTGTGTGCTGCTGCGATGTACTGAATCAGATCGTCGTGGTTTTTGTTGGGTAATTTAGACAGAGTCTTTCTCTCCGAATTGCTAACAGCTTTTACCAACAGTGCAATATTGTGTATTGCAAAGAGGTAGGCCGTACGATGCTGGATAGATCCTTTGATGTCCTTTGTGCTTCCAGAAATCCTTCCAGTTCGAAGTGTGCGTGAGACCATCGACGCTCCCTCAATTCTTTTTCCATCATCATACACTGCGAACGATGTAAACTGATAGAATCCAAATGAGGCATACTTGTCGTGAATAGCTGGTATCGCATACACGAACTCTGGTCCATAATTGCGAACCAAAAAATCGAGAACCTGCACATTGAGTTTACCATCGTCACTCGGCATAATTTCAGTCATGCCATATGCAACGAGATCTTTGCCGGACACTTGTAGCGCGAGGTTTCTCACCAGCGTGAGTTGCTCATCGCTGAGGTTGTACGTTGATCCCAGAGTTCTCCAATCAATTGCAGAGCGAACAAGGTTCACCTCACTTTCTGCAGATTGAATGAACTGATCTAAAGTCCGATAAGTACGATTTCTTCTGTACTCACTGAGGAGCTCTCTGTGAATTGTTCGCACCACACTAGCCTCGTTGTAACAGGCAATTTTTACCTGCCACAAACTGTCGAGTTGGCGTACGGGATCCGTCGTGACTTTCGCGGGAATGCGACCTCGAATACCGGTGTATGCAATGTACAGATCACCCAGGCGCCTACCCTCGAGAGCGTTCGTACTGAACGTTCCTGAGTTCGCTGACGCTTGCGGGGGAGCTTTTCTGCAGGGTTTTGCTTCCGCTGAATCCGCCCAAAATAGACAGACTATACAGATGAGACAAACAATAGACTTGAGCACACTACCTCCGTCGAGAGATGAAAAGGACTTTTTTATAATTATACACCTAATATAGTCCAATGTCAAGTATAATTGTGTGTATAGAACTAATCTACAAAAGGCTTTCAGGTTCTACTTTCACGAGTACACTTGGAGGTAAGAGGCGAAGCTTCGCAACGAGCAGATCGCTTGGCCATTCTTGGGGACTTCGAGTAATGAGTACGTGGTAAACAGCATTACCGCGCGGACTTGGAGCAAACGCAGGATAGATAGACGGCTCAAACTCTTCGAGAAACTTTGCTACGTCCTCGGCAGACTTTTTTGCGATAGCAGGTTTACCTTCAACTGATAGTTTTATAAAGAGTGAAAATGGTGGATAATAAAATTGTTTTCTTTCCTCTATCTCTCCGCGGAAGAAATCTGCCAGGTTTCCCTTAAGAGCAAAATCAAAAACTGGTGCCGAACTATTTCGAGTTTGCACCATAAATACCTTTTCTGCTTTTGCCCGCATGGTAAGCAAGAGGTAACAAATCTTTTCATTGATACGAAAATCGGGAATTGAAAAGAGGGTATCGATGGATGCCACTGCAATGTTTTCTAGTGGTTTTTTGAGATAGAACGTTGCAAGTTCTGTTCCAACCAAGATACTTCCAGGTGAGTTCTCGAACTTCTGAATGATTTCGAGCGCTCTCTTTTCTGTCGTCACGCTTTCCTTGTCGATACGAAAGACCGTCACGTCAGGGAACTTACGTTTAATTTCTGCTTCCACTGTCTCGATACCAATCCCAAGCGTGTTGAGTCGCCAGCTATCACAGTGCTTACACCGGACTAGTGCATCTCGTTTGTACCCACATTTATTGCAGAGGAAAAAGTTCTCATCATTCTTCTTTGTGTAGAGTGTAACGGGAGCGGTACATCTTTCACACACAACAATTTGCCCGCAGTCACCGCAGACGGTGGAAGGTGCAAGCCCTTTGCGACCAGAGAAAATAAATAACTTCTCGTTGTCCTCTTTGTTTTTGATTATGAGCTCTTCGAGTTCTGGTGAGAGAATATGAAAGTATTCATCATGCTCGCCGCGCTTGCGCTTCATATCAATGAGCACGTTTACTGCAGATGAAAGGAGGCGCATCTTGAGCGTGTTGAATTCCGTGTACTCATCGGTGCGCGCTTTGTAGACCGCATCAACCGAGAGCATCATGTCGCCATAGAGCACTTGTATCTTTTTGCTTTTTGCGAGTTGTCCGGCAAACCGTTTTAAATCAATATACGGTCTTGATTGTGTCCGGTATGACCGAGCATTCTCTCGGTCGACAATAATAGTGCCGATATCCCTACGCTCGATAGAAAGGAATGGCACTGTCCCGATGATAAGAATTGGATGAGCTTCTTCTTGGATTGTCGTGAGTGCTTTAGCAAAGTCTTTTTTACTCATTGTGCTATCGAGCACTACGGTGTATTGCTCGATACCTTTTTCGAGTAACGTTTTCGCCTGCCTGATATCTTCGACTGTCGGGAGGCAAAAGAATACAGAACTTTTTTTGGCAAACTGCCCACGAATAAAACTTTTGTAATGAGAAAATCGCTCATCATCATCTGCTTGGATAACGAGACACTCTTTACTCACTTTTTCTTCACTACTCTGATTCTCAATACTTTTTATATCGAGCGCATGGTCAAAGACGAGTTTTGGGATAACTGTTTGGAGGATGCTTCCTGTTGTTGTCCCGTACCATTCACTGGTGAGGTACGCAGCTTCAAGAAACTCTTTTGAAATGAATCGAGCGGTATTTACTTTCGAAATCTTTTTGAGTGCGTAGCGGGATGACTTGATATCACTCTTCACATCAGCGATATCTTTTTTATCAATTGCTATCGCGTGAACTATTTTTTTGCGAAGTGGAATTGATACAAGCGATCCAATCTCAACATTGTCAGGCCCAAAGTAGGTGAGGGTTTCTTTGCCCACACCTCGGGCAATTGGGATTACGGTATAGAGTCTCATTGCCTATAGAATACCATAGTAGGGAAAGTGGAATGTAAGCCATATTTCGGCTCCATGTATACCTATTTTCCTTCTTGCTTTTTCGGAGTAAAGCTTTAAGCTTAAGCTCTTTATACACTATCAATATGGGTATTTTCTCAAAAAAACTTGGAGTCGATCTCGGGACAACCAGTGTCTTGGTATTCGTGCCGGGTAAGGGAATCGTACTCAACGAACCCTCAGTGGTAGCCATATCAGAGAGTGACAAAAAAATTCTTGCAATCGGTATTGAAGCAAAAAAAATGATTGGAAAAACTCCTGATTCTATTGTCGCGTATCGTCCAATGAAAGATGGAGTAATTGCAGACTACCGAGTGACCGAAGCAATGCTCCGCTACTACATTGGCAAAGCACTGGGTAAATGGAATATCGCAAAACCGGAAGTACTCGTGTCAGTACCGGCTGGTGTTACTTCAACCGAACGGCGAGCTGTTGTTGAAGCAGCGATTAAAGCAGGTGCAAAAAATGCCTACGTTGTTAAGGAGCCTATCTTGGCAGCAATCGGTGCGGGTATCCCAATCCATGAACCAGTTGGACATATGATTGTCGATATCGGCGGAGGAACAACTGACGTGGCGGTAATCTCGCTCGGCGGTATTGTCGCTTCCACATCGGTGAAGTGTGCGGGAAATCGTATTGATTCTGCAATCGCTGACTACATCAAAAAAACATTCAATCTCGCAATTGGAGACAAAACAGCCGAAGAAATAAAAATTAAAATTGGTTCCGCTATTCCACTCGACGAAGAGCTCGCCATGACTATCAAGGGAAGAGACTATGTCCTCGGCCTTCCGCGTTCTGTTGAAATCAAAACGAATGAAATCGTAAAAGCAATTTCAAAAGAACTCCGCGAAATTATCAAAGCAATCAAAGATGTACTCCAGGAGACTCCACCTGAGCTCTCTTCTGACATTATCGATCGGGGAATTATTATGACAGGCGGATCATCTCAGCTCCGCAATCTTCCTGAACTTGTATACCGACGAACCGGAGTAAAAGCAGTGCTTGCAAAAGAGCCCCTCTACTGTGTAGCTCGAGGGACTGGTATTGCACTTGACCATCTTGATACATACAAGAAATCAATCATCTCAAAGCGCTAGTCGCGATGTTTTTTTCATACATCTCTTTGCGGGTCACTTTAATTGCTCATGCGTAGTTGGATTAACAGTTGAGTGAGG
>JBKJKY010000029.1:0-8261 GCA_046597175.1 Parcubacteria group bacterium | reverse complement strand
TACCTCTGCTTCCTACCTCGTCAGTACTGAAGTTGCAGGGAAACAACTTACGGCAAGTCAGGTTCAATCTTCAACTGCTGATGTTCGTGCGATGGATGTTGATTTTGAGGTGATGGCAAAACAGATTATCGCAAATTTTGGTGGCATCAGGACTCCACGAAATATTTCTGATTATGAACATGTCCTCACCCATTACCAACACTTTCTCCAAACCGCCGACCCATATTGGTATGACATTGCATGGAGAATGGGTGACTCAGAAAGACTATACGTAGAAGCAAACTTTGCACCAGAATGGCTCATCAATCCTGAAGGCGTTACATTGCATTATTGGATGGGAGGGGATGAGCGTTCTCGTGTCGCCGTAAGTAAAATGGCTACATGGCTTACCGGAGGAACAGAATACATTTATCGATGGGATGTTCCAGATGGTGGGTATCGTTTCAAAGGAAGATCACTTATCGGAGCGATTGATTGTGTGAAGATTGCTTGTAGTATGGGCAAAGATGGATACACCTACCCGTATACAAATACATACAATCTTACTCAAATTTTACCAACAATTATTACAAAGCTTAAGACAGTGCAAGACCCATCTGGATTATTCCCTGGAACTTTATATAGCGGTGGGCAAAAAAATTATATGGTAGGCATGCTTCTTACGGGGCTTATGCAGTATTATGATGAGATAAATCAAGATCCGAGCGTCATGGCAATGATTAAAAAATCAATTGATTATATGTGGGCGACACAGTGGGTAGCTTCTGGACAAGGATTTTATTATTGTTCGATTCCTAATGTGGGCGACTGCGGCAATATGCCTATTGTTCAGGCGGCGGGACTCAACAACCTCATCCTTCCTGCGTATGCGTGGTATTACGACAAAACAAAAGATCCTGCATACAAAGCAATGGCTGATCAGATATTTGCTGGGGACCGTCCAAATCGCGTCAATTGGCTTGGTTTCGTAAAGCAATTTGATGAGGCGTTCTACCGAGTAGCCAACTACTATGCTTGGCGACAATAGTGTAAGTAAAGTCACCCTTGCAAGGTTGTCTTAGTACGCTACCAGGTTTGATTTTTAAGACCATTTTGCTATAGTTTCTCCAGCTCCTATGGACATTGAAGAACGACAAAAATTATACCGAGTACTCGAAGTATCTGAGGAAAACAACCAGATGCTGAAAGCGATGCTCCGCAATATGCGATGGGGTAGGCTTATTAAGACAGTATATTGGGTCATTATTATCGGGGCATCAGTAGGAGCTTTCTACTATACTCAACCATATTTTGATCAATTACTCGGTGTCTACGGTGGCGCAAAATCTGACCTCGATGGATTCAAGTCGATGCTCGGACCTCAATAATAGAGTAGGTAGCTGTCTTGGTAGTGGTATAGATTTTGAGTTTTTTTGCTGCTAGTGACTAGCTACTCTGCATTCAATCCTGTCTTGGTACGTAAAATAAGAATGTAACGGTGTGCTAAAAATTGAATAGATAATATGCGGGGAGCTGTTTTGGTAGGCTCACAAGTTAGTAAGTTTAAAAAGTTAGATAAGTTACACGCAGACATAGCTGTCTTGGCTGATAGCATAAGAAATAATAAATTTGTTTTGTTACTGAAATAAATTATACGCTGAGGTATACTGTTTTGGTAGGTAGTGAGTGGTGGGGTTTTGAAAATCGATTACCAGTATACTGAGGTATGCTGTCTTGGTAGATAACATCGGAATTATGGTAATGTATTTAAAATAAAATAGATAACATGCCGAGGTAGCTCAGTTGGTAGAGCATTCGCCTGAAGAGCGAAGGGTCACCAGTTCAACCCTGGTCCTCGGCACAAAACGAACGTAGTGAGTTTTAGGGTGAGAAGCGACCGTAGGAGCTTCGCAAGACCTTTGATAGTTTTTGCGAGCTCTGCGAAGTAAAAACAGAAAAGGTGTACAGTTCCTGTAGGGAAGAAAGACGGAGCGATGTTTTGCGAGCACTCAAAACCGCGAGTCGGGGTCGAGAGCAATTTTATTTGACGAAATGAAATTGACTCGTGACCAACCCTGCTGGCACAAAAGAGTTTTGAGTAGTTAGTTTTAAGTTGACACAGAGCAAACAGGAAAAATGCAAAACATCTCGCTGTAAAGCGAGATGTTTTGCATTTACTAAAAACTTAAAACTAGCGACTTAAAACTGCATCTTCCTTCCTACATTCCTTTTACCTTGAGTCTTGTTTCGCGGTTCTTATCAAGCTTTGGCAGTTTGAGAATAAGAAGTCCATACTTCTCGATCGCTTCTGCCTCCTCGATATCGACTTCTTTTGGAAGGACAATAGTACGAGAAAATGATCCCCAGTAGAGCTCACGGTGGAAGTAGTCTTCTGATGACACGGTGCGATCTTCCTCGCGCTTTCCGCGGATTGTTACCATCTCGCGGGTAATGGAAATATCAAGATCATCAGGCTTTACTCCTGCAACCATTGTCTTAATAATAACCTCATTTGGAGTTTCATAGACGTCCACAGTAAGCTGTCCTTCTTCAGGCTCTTCTTCCATCCAAGAATCTTTCTTATCTGCCATTTCGCGAGACGGAGCAAAATCATCCTGCTCAGTATCAAGATGTACAGCGCCCGTTAACTTTTCAAAAAACGATCGTTTTTCCTTAAACATAGTTTTATATTTTGTTTACCGGATATATACTTTTTACTTTTTCAAAAAAGAGCATAAGTACTACAATTGCAATCCAAACAAATCCGAATGTTGCAAACGTTGTTCCGCTTTGTTCCTTCATTATAAATAAGTTAAAGCCAGTATGCAATGCGATAGCAAGGATAAGTGAGATGATGACACTCCACACTTTTGCGGAGGTGTTTTTGTAGAAAGAAAGTCCGAGTCCAATACCGATAACAGCTGAGCAGAGTGTGTGAAGCAGACTTGCTCCGATGAATCGCACATTACCAGTCACTAGACTCTCAGCGATGTTTCCAATCGAAAGGGGATTAAAGATGAAGATGGCATTTTCCATCGCAGAAAATCCAAGCGCAACCGTAAGCATGTAGATGAGTCCATCTACCGGTTCGTTGTCATCTTCCTGGCGAATAGCTACAAAAAAAGCAACAAAGAATTTGAAGAATTCTTCAAGTCCTGCCCAAATGAGAAAGGTTGTTGTGGTGCTTCCTGGAATTTCAAAATATTTTTGAAAGGGAATTACAAGTGGCACTGCAAGCATACCAGCAAAGAATGAAAGCATAAGCATTCCTCTCGGCTCAGGTCTTTTGCTATCTTCTCGTAACCAAAACAGTAACCATATGACGGCAGGGATAATTCCGCCAAGGAGTGAGAAAAAAAGAGTTTCCGCTGAGGCTGTCATATTATTGTGGCCATTGCTCTACCATAAGGAATCCTTCTTCTTTGTGGGGGATTAGGGACCATAGTTCCTCTGTCACAAATGGCATAAATGGGTGGAGTGCAGTAATGGATTTTCTCAAAATAATGAGAAGAGTGTATTGGCTCGAAATTTTTGTTTCACCGCCACCCGCTATGGTTGCTTTGCTTTCTTCGATAATACTATCGGCAAACGTATGCCATACATAGTGATAGAGTTTCTCTGCTGCCAAATAGAAACGATAATTCTCCATGTCGCTTGTCACACCACGAAGAGTTTCATCGAAGTTTTTGATGAGCTCGTTGTCTTTCTCGGTAAGAGTTGGGGTACTGTCAGTATGAAAGTCTTCAATATTTGTAACAACGTACCTCGTTACATTCCATAATTTATTCGCGAAGTTCTTGTACGCTTTGATCTTGTCTTCCGCAAGAGAAAGAGAGGTGCCAGGAGTATTACCAACCGTGAGTGCCATACGGAGCGCGTCGGTGCCGTACTTCTCCGTGAGCCCGAGAGGGTTAATAACGTTTCCTTTTGACTTACTCATCTTTTTCCCTTGAGCGTCGTTTACGAGGCCATGGAGATAGACAGTATGAAAGGGAGCTTTGCCAGTTAAGTAGAGACCAAAAATAACCATTCGGGGAATCCATTTGAAAATAAGGTCATGGCCAGTTTCCATCACAGTGGTAGGATAGAAATTCTTGAAGTCATCTCCATCAGGATACCCAGTTGTTATGAGGGGCCACTGTCCAGAAGAAAACCACGTATCGAACGTGTCAGTATCTTTAGTCCAGCCATCACCCTCGGGCATTTCTTTACTTGCCACTGCTTCATTTCCACGGATCCAAGCGGGAATAGGAATACCCCATACAATCTGTCTAGAAATATTCCAATCTATAGTGTTGTTCATCCAATACCGAAATATCTTTTCATAATTATCGGGAATAAATGTTATTTCACCACGGTCTACAGAGTCTACTGCCAGCTTGCCAAGCGGTTCCATTTTGACGAACCATTGATCTTTTATTTGCGGTTCAATAACAGAGCTACATTTGTAGCATCTCTTGATGATGTTCTTGTATTCGGCATCAACTTTTACTAGTAATCCTTTTGATTGGAGTTTCTCAACAATTTTCGGCCTCGCATCCTTTATGTTCATTCCTGCAAATTCTTCAGCAATTGGAAGGAGCTTCCCTCGAAAGTCGATAATCTGCTCCATATCAAGGTTGTGCCGCATTGCAATCTCATAGTCAACCTGTGAATGCCACGGAGTTATTGTCATTACCCCAGTGCCGAATTCCATGTTCGCAGCCTCATCTTTAATAACGGTCGCTTCGAGTGGACCATTTATCCATTCGACCATAAGCTTTTGTCCATGGGCATATTCTTTGTAACGCACGTCATCTGGATGCATCACTACGTATTTGTCACCAAATTTTGTTTCAGGTCTTACGGTTCCAATTTCAAAAGGCCCATATTTAAAATAGTAAAAGGGAGTCACTTCTTCAGTAGATTCTGTTTCAACTTCAGAAAGGGAAGTCTGGTGTTTGTAACACCAATTGATAGTTCGTTTCCCGCGGTATGCAATACCGTCGTTAAACATTTTTATAAAGGTATCTTGAGTTTTTTCTACAACATCGAGATCAAGGGTAAACTTTTCTCGTGACCAGTCACATGAAGCGCCGAGTGAGCGCACCTGCATTTCCATATTCTGCTTGTTCTCTAAAGTAAAATTAAGAATTTCTCCGTAGAGCTCTTTAGGGTCCATACCAAACCGTGAACGACCTTCTTTTTCAAGCTTCTTTTCGTATACAACTTGAGTTTCAAATCCTGCATGGTCTGCGCCCGGTATCCACAGTGACCGGAGTCCCTGCATACGCTTAAAGCGGATCATGATGTCTTCTATGGTAATAAAGAGTGCATGGCCAGCGTGTAGGTTCCCGTTTGCATTCGGTGGTGGCATAACAATCGTAAACGGCTCTGCATTGGCATCTGTGTAGCCTTTCTCAACACTTACGTCAGGATTAAAGAGCCCGCTTTCTTCCCAGGCACGGTAAATTCGACTTTCCGTTTCTTGTGGATTGTACGGCTTTAGGAGTTTTTCGTTCATAGTATTAGCCCTATAGTACCATAGCTCAGCATAAAGAGTGATGAAAAGTATTACGCAGCGGAACTCTTTTTATAGAGATAAAGGTAGAAAGAGGGTATTAAGGACAAAAAGACTTCGTAATTGCAGAATTTTTAGAAAAAAAATCTATGGTACAAAAAATGTATTGATGTGTGGTGTTTTTTAGAGTCACTAGAAATACTTAGTAAAGGACATTATTAGGTATAAGACAAAAATAGATTATATGGCTTAAAATATAGGTTGGCGACTATAATCTAAGAACTACTAAAACTTGACAATTCTAATAAAAAATGGAGTATGTGTGTTCTCGAAAGACATGAAATCAAGATTACTAAAAACCTTCTCATTTCGTTCAATTCTCGCCACAATGCTCTTTGTGGCGCTCTTTGCTACACCACTTTTCTCAGCCCTTACCGTAAGCGCGGCCGCGTCATTTAACGATGATCCTCAGGATTTCTCTACACTCCGAAGCTCAAACTTCACAAAATTTCCTAATTCAACAGCAAACTGGTCTTCAGTAACAAGTGCTGATGCTGGTGAGGTTGTAAGTCTTACCATCTACTACCACAACACGTCAGCTGAGGATGCTACGAACGTACGTGCAGCAGTCTCTGTGCCGACAAATGCGGGAACCTCAATTGTAGCTTCGGGCTCCCTTTCTGCAGATAATGCAAGTAGTGTCTCTGGTCAAACTACAATCAATATCTCAAGCTCTCAAACATTAACTTACATCCCTGGTTCGACATCATGGTATCCAAATCAATCTATCTCTCCTTCACCATTTCCATTTGGGCAATCTGGTGATGAGTTTGTAAATGGCGGAGTGAACCTCGGTATCATTACCCCTGGGACTCAGGCAAATTCTTTTGCAACACAGGGAAGTGTGGTTGCTCGTTTTCAGGTTTCAAATAATGGAGGTCCTGCCCCAACTCCAGATCCAACTGTTGATCTCAAAGCAAATAATTCTGATGGACCAGTAACCCTTTCTTCTGGGGCTACTGTCACGCTCGATTGGTCATCACAAAACGCTTCTCAATGTTCATTTACTGGATCAATACAGTCTGGTGTCGGTCTATCGGGTTCAACGAATTTTGGTCCTGGTCACCTTTACTATCCTACTTCTGCTCCAGTAACCTATACAATTACTTGTGATAACGGTGCAGGAAAGACTGCAACCGACTCAGTAACAGTAAATCCGTATGTAAGTCCGGTTTCTGCGACCCTCGATATCACTGCAAATGGTTCACAAGGCCCAGTTACACTCGGCCAAGGTCAGCCACTTACCCTAAACTGGGTATCAACAAACGTACTAGTTTCAAGTTGTATGCTTTCAATACAGGCAGTACAGCCTATTGGATCTGTGTCAGAAAATGGCTCCCTCGGTCCACTTACTGCTTCAAGTTCTACCTATCCGCCAGCAGGAGGAAGTTATACCTATGTTATTGCATGTGCAGACTCACAGGCTAATGCGGTTACTGATACCGTCGTCGTGCTCGCGCCGTCAGCTCCTCAGCTCCCATCAGCTCCAACGCTTACTGCGGGGGCGGGTTCAATCTGCGGTGGACAAACAGCACTTTCATGGAATTCAGTTCCAACCGCTACTTCTTATAAGGTATTCCGTGCAGGTGCTTTGATTACCACAACAACTGCAACCGTTTACACTGATACAAACCTAACACCTAGTACTACATATTCATATACAGTAGTTGCAAGTAATACTGCTGGTGACTCAGCACAATCAAATGCTGCTACCGCGGTAGCCTCAGCTGTCTGTCAGCAGACAAGTTCAACTGTGGATATCACCGTAAATGGTGTTCAAGGTCCACTCACACTTACCCCAAACCAGCCATTTACCCTAAACTGGGTATCAGGTAATGCATCGAATTGTACCCTCGCTACAGTTGCAGGATTTCAATTTGGTCCAATCCTTGCTAACGGATCATCAGGAGTATTCGATACCACCAATCCAAATTACCCTGCGCAAGGCACAAGTCAGACATTCGTAATCACCTGTCAGGGTTCTCAAGGACAAGTGTCCGATAGCGTAACGGTAGTGCGACCATTCTCTGGCCAAACACCATCAGCGCCAATCATTACCGCAACAACAGGAGCACTCTGCGGAGGTAATGTTACACTTTCATGGAGCGCAGTAAGTGGAGCGACAAGCTACACAGTACTTCGCGCAGGCGTCGTAATTGGTTCAGTTACATCGCTAACCTATACCGATACAAACCTAACACCAGCAACCTCATATGCGTACACAGTACGCGCGGTAAACTCCGTAGGCCCTTCAGTTGATTCAAACGTCGCTACCGCAGTCTCTTCATCTGCTTGTATTACAACTCCGAGCGCACCATCTCTTACGGCTACGACTGGAGCTCAGTGTGGGGGAACAGTAGCCCTTTCATGGACCGCAGTTTCAAATACCTCTTTCTATAAAATATTCAGAGCTGGTTCACAGATTGCTACAACAACCGCTACTACCCTTACTGATACAGGTCTTACACCAGGAGCTTCATACCTCTACACAGTAAAAGCATCAAACAGTTTTGGAGACAGTTTTGATTCAAATGCGGCGCCTGCAGTTGCTTCACCAGCGTGTAGTACTCCGGCACCAGTTGTAACTCTCACTGCAACACCAGCGTCAATCACTCAAGGACAAAATTCAATCCTCACTTGGAGTGCTACGAACTCTACTTCATGTTCTGCGCAGTGGACAACCGCGACATCTACTACTGGAACCCAGCAAGTGAGCCCTGCA
>JBKJKY010000061.1:0-2593 GCA_046597175.1 Parcubacteria group bacterium | reverse complement strand
ATTCCTGATCCACCGCGATTTTGGATTTTGTATTCTTCGAGATCTGTTTTCTTTCCGTATCCATTTTCATAGACAACGAGGAGCATTGGTTTTTCTGCATCTTTCTTAGAAACCTGCGCGCCGATAACCGCATCTGCCTTTCCAAGCTTAATGAGTCTCACGCCACCAGCATTTCTGCCCATTTCACGAGCATCTGATTCCTTGAAGCGAATTGATTGTCCTTTCGTCGATACAATCGCAACCGTATCCCCACGGTCAACAAGTGATGCTGAGACGAGAAGGTCATCAGGGGTGAGTTTGATAGCAATAATGCCACTTGAGCGAACATCAGAGAAGCTCTTTGCAGAAACGCGCTTTCCAACACCACTTTTCGTCACCATAATGAGTGACAAGCTTTCGTTTTCCTTACTATCCTTCGGAACCGGGAGAATGGAGGTAATCTTTTCTTCACTACCGAGTGAGATAAAGTTCATAATGGACTTTCCGCGCGTTGCACGTTTCCCTTCTGGAATGTCATACATTTTTATTCTGTATGCCTTTCCTTTGTCGGTAAAGAAGAGGAGATCACTGTGAGTACTTGCGGTGAGGAAATGAGTTACAAAGTCCTCTTCTTTGGTGTTGAGATCAACCACTCCAACTCCTCCGCGCTTTTGCGCTTTGTATTCGTCTGGATTTGTTCGCTTGATATATCCGCCAGCAGTGAGAACGAGTGCGTTTTCTTCATCGGCAATCATATCTTCTTGAGAAAGAATCTTTGCGCCGTGCTTAATGATTTTGGTGCGACGATCATCACCATACTTTTCGACAATATCAGAAAGTTCTTTCTTGATGATACTGAGCATCTTCTTTGGACTTGCGAGGATTGCCTTGAGGTCAGCAATGAGAATCTGTACCTCTTTTAGTTCATCTTCAATTTTCTTCCGTTCAAGACCTGCGAGCTTTTGGAGTCGCATTTCAAGGATGGCGGTAGCTTGTCTATCAGAGAATTTGAATTCTTTTTTGAGCGACGTGTGTGCCTCTTCTACGGTCTTTGATGCACGGATGAGTTTGATAATCTGATCGATGTGATCGAGCGCCTTTTTAAGACCAAGCAAGATATGCTCTCGGTCTTCTGCTTTCGCTAAGTCAAACTCCGTTCGGCGTCGTACTACCTCAACACGGTGAGAAACGAATTCGGTAAGAATACCCTTCAGTGACAATGTCTGAGGAATACCGTTTACCAGTGCAACGAGGTTAAAGTGGAATGTCTCCTCAAGCTGTGTATGTTTGTACAGTGCATTTAAAATTTTCTGTGGCTGACTTCCTGCTTTGAGATCAATTGCAATGCGAATATCTTTTGCTGATTCATCGCGAAGCCCTTTGATACCCTCGATTTTTTTGTCGCGCACGAGTTCTGCAATTTTCTCAATCAGAGTTGCTTTGTTTACACGATACGGAATCTCCGTAATGATAATTTGAAAGGCACCAAGCTTTGTCTCGGTAATTTCGGCAACACCGCGGGTAACCACGCCACCGCGACCCGTTGCGTATGCGTGAGCAATGTCTTTTTGATTAAAAGCTATACCTCCCGTTGGAAAGTCCGGACCTTTTACGAATTGAAGAAGGTCTTCAGTCGTCGCATCTTTATTATCTACCAAATAGGAAACAGCATCGCAGAGTTCGCGAAGATTGTGAGGAGGGATATTAGTCGCCATTCCAACGGCAATACCAAGCGTTCCATTGAGGAGTAGGTTGGGGGCTGCGGCAGGAAGCACGATTGGCTCTTTCTTTGTTCCGTCGTAGTTTGGGCGAAAATCAACAGTATTCTTTTCGATATCAATGAGGAGCTCGCTTGCCACCTTACTCATCTTTGCTTCGGTGTATCGGTACGCAGCGGCGTTATCTCCGTCGATCGAACCAAAGTTTCCTTGTCCGAGTACAAGCGGATAGCGAGTAGAGAAGTCCTGCGCCATCTTGACCATTGCGTCGTACACAGAAGCATCGCCGTGCGGGTGGAAGTTACCGAGCACGTCTCCAACTACAGTTGCAGATTTTCGGAATTTCGCTGACGAAGAAAGACCCATGTTGTTCATCGCATAGAGAATGCGTCGATGCACCGGCTTTAATCCATCACGCACATCAGGAAGCGCACGGTCAGTAATAACAGACATGGCGTAGTCAATAAATGACTCTTTCATTTCTGTCACAATATTGCGAGAAAGGACGCTCACTCGTTCGATCGGTGCATCAGGTACCACTTTTTCTGTTTCTTTTTTTGCCATATATTAAAAATACATACTACCCACTATTTATTCCAAATGCTACTCACTACTGGGTGATGGCATCAATTTGATATCACCATTTTGTACTTGGCTCTTTACCTTTCCATACTCAGTATCAATATTAATGTTTGAAATCGAATCGTTGCTCTTAATAAATATTTTTTTGATTCCGTCATAAACCGCTGCGGTACTTTGCTTTATGGTACCAATCGGAGTTTCTACGTCCGTCCGCGATTTGGTGGGAGCCTCAGCCACCACTTCGTTTTGTATTGAGCGTGGCGCAACAACCGTGACCCAGAGCATGAACACAAGCGCTGTTATACCAGCAGAAG
>JBKJKY010000018.1:0-2607 GCA_046597175.1 Parcubacteria group bacterium | reverse complement strand
ACATATGCTCGCGCATCGAGAACTCCTCTATCACAGAGAAGTACCAATGGTTTGTCGGTAGACAGTCTCGAGAGCATAGAGTAATACAGATCTTCGCGAAACAAACTGTAGCCGAGCAATGACTTCTGAAAATCGAGAGGGTCTTCAAATGGAGCCCATGGAGGCAAGCCTGCGTTGATGAACTCTGTAGCTACCTCAGATAATATTGCGACTTGAAACCCTCGGTCTTCTAAATACTGACGAACGATAGCCATGTAGCTTGTTTTTCCACCACACGGACCACCTGTTACTGCAATCGCGGTGAAGTTGGGATCGAGACCGAATTTGAGCTGCACAATGCCTCCAGAGTTAAGTGTATAGCAAGGAACAACCTTGGCCACTCTACCAAACCACATTAATAATGGAAGGGTGCAAACAAAAAATCCCCTCTCGGGGATTTTTGTTATTTGTTATTACGCGATATTCTTGATCATTTTCACAAAACGAGATTTCTTTCGAGATGCAGCGTTTGGCTTTATGATTCCGCGCTTTGCACTCTTGTCGAGTACTTGCTGAACCTGTGAGAGAAGAGCCATTGCTCCTTTTTTATCCTTTTCTGCTACGAGTTTACGGAATTTCTTTACCGTATCAGTAATACCCTTCTTTTGGCGAAGGTTTACTTCTCGCTTTCGGCGAGATCCTCGGAGCGCTTTCTTAGCTGATGTCGTTATTGGCATGGGGATGATACTACCCCACCCCAGAAGGAAAAGCAAGGGTTACGGAAACAGATACCGAAACTTGGATTACGAAATACGAAACTCGAAAGATGAATAGTGAAACGGCTCGAATATTGCCCTTTATTCATTATTCTGAGTTCAATGTTCCCTCCTTTTCAGGTATCATATCTTCATGATTCAACATCTCTCCGGCACAGTGCTCGATATATCAGAAAACGTGGTAATTCTCGATGTTCACGGTGTCGGGTACAAGCTCTCAGCTACTGCCCAAACGCTCCAGATGCTCAAAACTGGCTCACCTACCTCCCTCTGGACTCATCTTGCAGTCCGCGAAACAGCGCTCGACCTCTATGGCTTCCCGTCTCGATCAGAACTTTCTTTCTTTGAACTCCTCATTACCATTTCTGGGATTGGACCGAAAACTGCGCTTGGCATCTTGAATGTGGCGAGCGTCGAGACCCTCCGAAATGCAGTCTTCACCGAAAACACCGCACACCTCATCAAGGTGTCGGGGGTAGGAAAAAAGAATGCAGAAAAAATTGTACTTGAGCTCCGCGGTAAGCTCGATGGCGAAGCAAGCGATGGAGCATCAGGCAGACATGATGACTCTGATGCCCTCGAAGCGCTCACCTCCCTCGGTTATACATCAAAGGAAGCGCGCGATGCCCTGAAAGATATTCCGCAAGAAATTGCTGGCACTGGAGAGCGAGTAAAGCAGGCATTAAAAATCCTCAGCAACTAACATGCTCGATATCATACGCCCACTCATTCCAAAAAAGTTATTCCGTTTTGGCCAACCCTTCTATCATATTGGCCTCGCCTTTTTCGGTGCACTTGTCTATCGCTTTTCCTCAAAGCACATCAAAGTAGTTGCGATTACTGGCACTAAAGGCAAGACGAGCACGTCAGAAATGGTGAGTGCAATTCTCGAAGAAGCGGGCCACAAGACAGCGCTCAGCGGGTCCTTGCGATTTAAAATCGGTAATGAATCCCTCCAAAATCCGTTTGGCATGAGCATGCCAGGACGCTCATATCTCCAAAAGTTTTTAAGGGAAGCGGTAGACAAGAAGTGTGACTGGGCAGTGATTGAAATGACATCTGAGGGAGCAAAGCAATTCCGTCACAAATTCATCGACCTTGATGCATTCATCTTCACAAACTTAGCGCCCGAGCATATTGAGTCACATGGTTCCTTCGAAAAATATCTTTCTGACAAGAAGCGTATCGCAACACTCCTTTCTGATTCTCCCAAGAAAAGAAGGGTTGCGATTATAAACGGAGATGATGCACACGCAAATGATTTCACCCCAAAGAAAGCTACTGAGGTGATTACTTACAACCTTGAGAGTGCAAAGATTTATTCGTCTGATCAAACAGGGACAACATTTCAGTTTGATGGGGTGACTATATTCTCCCCTCTTCGCGGTGAATTCAATATTTCAAACATGCTCGCTGCGGCAAATTTTGCCAAAGCGTTTGGTATCGAAACGCCAATTATTGCTCGCGCGTTTTCAAAACTGAAAACCATTCGAGGTCGTGCGGAACAAGTGACACTGCCGAACAATCATCCCCTCAAGAATAAACAAAATTTTGAAGTGGTTGTCGACTACGCCCACACCATTGAATCTCTCGAGGCGCTCTACAAAACATTCCACGGACAAAAGAGGATCTGTGTTCTTGGAAATACTGGAGGTGGTCGTGATACCTGGAAGCGTGAAGGCATGGCAAAGGTTGCTGATACCTATTGCGACTCTATCATTCTCACCACCGAAGATCCGTACGATGAAGATCCGAAAAAGATTATTGCTGATATGGAAAAAGGAATTACCAAACACATTCCGAAAATTATTGTTGATAGACGAGAAGCAATTGCCGAAGCACTGAGGCAAGC
>JBKJKY010000047.1:0-4253 GCA_046597175.1 Parcubacteria group bacterium | reverse complement strand
CTTTATCGAGAAGTATTTTAATTTCATATCGATCGCTCTGTGAAAGATGCGAGAAGTTTTTCTTTTTTTCATTCCTTAACCATATCAAGTGTTCGGATTCAAATGAGAATCTAGGTTCGTAGTTCATTTACTTCTCATCCACCATACGAGGTGCGTCATGACGGCAATCCGCGAAGTTTCTCAGGTTGGTCAGGAAGGCAACTTGGTCGGCGTGAGTCTGGTCAAGGTGTTTGTTTCCTTTCGCGATCTAAAGCTCATTCCGTCAGGGATGACGGTTGAGTACAAAGCGCGAGGGCCGAAGATTCCCTCAGAACGTGTCGCACCGTTCATTTCGGAGAAGCGAGTCGACGCTAGCAATTTGCTCGTGTCGCTCGCAATGGATGGGTACACCCTTACAAAGGTGTGTGCCAGTTCATTCCGGAAACCTGGTGACTGGAAGCTGTCCTACCGAATCGGCTTCGAATTCATTCGTACCGATTCTGCGGTTCCTCATACGATGGACGTCGCAGCGATGAACGTGATGGAGAACTTGTTCGGCTCAGCTGGTTGGTTCTTCGATGCGAAGGTGTATCGAAACCCAGCCTCCGGTGAGTACCCCGAACACATTACGGTAAACCTCGGGGGGTGTCGCATTTCAAAGGCTCAGCAGAACGCGACTGCTCTCGCCGAACTTGAGGTGTGGGAAGGTGTTCTCGAAGCCTACGATTTGAGTTGGAGGGAGGAAGACGAGTAATCGAAGCGCAAGTTTCGATGAAGTAGGTATGGACCCAGACGCGCAAGCGCGTCTGGGTCCATTTTGTATGTATTTTCCATCAATTTTACGAGCTTTTTGGACTATTTTCCTCAAGGATCCCAGCTAAAATCTACCAGCTCAAACCTCACTTTCGGTTTTTGTTGACATTCCTTCGTATTTTGCTAGTATTTCCGTCAAGCTCATATCCGAGCCTTTTATATTCATTTTTTGTTTTGGATGGGGTTTCCCCACTTAAAACTGAAAACTACCAACTACCCCAATGACACGGTCATCAAAGAAAGGTCCATACGTCTATGAAAGACTCCTCAAGAAGATTGAGGGGAAAAAGCCTACTGAAACTGGGGTTATTAAGACATGGGCACGAGACTCTCAGATTGCACCGGAAATGGTTGGTTTTATCTTTGGAGTACACAATGGCAAGGATCATGTTGAGGTTCTCGTAAATGAAGATATGGTAGGGCACCGTCTCGGAGAGTTCTCACTCACTCGCAAGTTCAACAAACACGGAGGTAAAATGCAAAAAGAGCTCGAACAGAAGAAGAAAGAGTCTGAAATCGCTTCTGCTCAAGCTGCGAAAACTGCTCCAGCTGCAAAGAAATAATATATTTATATGGCAACATCATCTGCACAACTCTCTGATTACCGACAGTCACCACGAAAAGTTCGTGTCGTGGCTACTTCTGTACGAGGGAAGTCAGTACAAGATGCTATCGACCAGCTTTCATTCCTCGGAAAGAAGGCAGCTCTTCCAATTGAAAAGCTCATTCGCTCAGCAGTAGCAAATGCAACAACAAAGAACTTGAATGTCGATCATTTGGTTGTAAAAGAGATTCGCGTAGATAGCGGGAAGATCTTGTATCGCCGAATGCCAGCATCACGAGGACGTTCTTCAATCTTGCGCAAGCGCACAAGTCATGTGAATGTGGTACTTGAAGAAAAGGAACCAAAAGTAAAAAAAGCTAAATTTGTAAAAGCTAAAAAATAATACTCGTATTAATCATGTCACACACAGTTCACCCATATTCACATAGACTCGGCATCATTCGCGACTGGAAGAGTCGCTGGTTTGGTACGAAAGACAGCTATAAGGATTTTCTCCGTGGTGACCTTGTGATTCGTCAGTTCCTCGAGAAGAAGCTCCATGGACAATTTGTAAGTTTGATCGAAATCGAACGAAACGAAAAAGTTCTTCGCGTTATTATCGAAACATCACGACCTGGTGCCATAATCGGCCGTTCAGGGGATGGAGCACTCAAGCTCAAGAACGAAATCGTAGCAGTACTCACGAAGCGTGGTCTCTACAATGGCAAGTCAGAAGTACGTCTCGACATTAAAGAAATCAAATCTCCAGAATCAAACGCAATGATCGTTGCGCAGATGATGGCAGAAGGCCTCGAGAAGCGTATGCCATACCGACGTGTTGCAAAGCAAATCGTTGAAAAGTGCATGGCAAACCGTGATGTAAAGGGAGTGAAGATCACTGTCGGTGGTCGCCTTGGCGGTGCGTCAATCGCTCGCATGGAAACCCGAAAGCTCGGACGAATTCCTCTTCAGACATTCCGTGCTGATGTAGACTTCGCTCGCTATGAGGCTCGTCTTCCATACGGAAAGATTGGAATCAAAGTTTGGATTTACCGAGGAGAAATTTTCGCTAAGAAAGCTGAATAAATACCACCATGTTAGTCCCAAAAAAAGTAAAATTTAGAAAATGGCACACGATGCGCAAGAACCCAACGAAGATTGGGGTTGCAAGTCGCGGAGCAAAAGTTTCATTTGGATCATTTGGTATCAAAGCCATGGAGCCTTGCCGAATTCGTTCAAACCAACTCGAAGCTGCTCGAAAGGTGCTTTCTCGCTCTATCGGTAAGACCGGCAAACTTTGGATTCGCGTTTTCCCAGATATGCCGTATACTCAAAAACCAGCAGAAGTGAAGCTTGGTAAGGGTAAGGGAGATCTCCAGGGATATGTAGCTGCCGTGAAGCCAGGAACAGTCCTCTTTGAAGTAGACGGAGTTTCTGAGGTTATCGCACGCGAAGCACTCAGAAAGGCGGGAACAAAGCTTCCACTCAAGATTAAGATTGTTGCAAGATAAACGTATGAAAGATTTACACGACAAAAACGAAAAAGATTTGACGAAGACTATTGCTGAAAAGCAGGAAGCTCATCGTGCATTTCGATTTGGACTTTCAGGAAGTAAGACTCGCAATGTTCGTGAGGGGAGAGCGCTTCGCAAAGACATCGCACGCGTGAAGACAGAAATTTCACGAAGAGCAAACGCATAATATTTTTATGAAAAAAACAACAGCACCAGAAATCAAAGAGTCTACTGCTCGTACCTTCAAAGGTATTGTCGCTTCAACCAAGATGAAAGATACCGTTGTGGTAGTGGTTGAGCGATTCGTGAAGCACCCTCAGTACGGTAAATTCGTAAAGCGCCGAAAGCGAATGAAGGCACACGATGCAGGAAACACTTGTGTTATGGGTGAGACAGTTACTATCCGTGAGACAAAGCCAATTTCAAAAGATAAAACATTCATCGTCGTAAAGTAAGGAGGCGGGGGTCGGATGGACAAAACGCAGAGAATAAGTAATATCAAGGTTCAAAAAAAGAGCCAAAACCGCAATGATACAGCCACAATCAATAGTAAAAATAGCAGACAACTCAGGAGCTAAGATTGGCCGTGTCTTCAAAGTGCTTGGTGGTTCAAAGAAACGCTACGCACAAATCGGCGATATTGTTGTTCTCTCAGTTCAGGTTGCTCAACCTCGTAAGGCAGTAAAGAAGAAAGACGTTCTCTACGCAGTAGTTGCTCGTCAGAAGTTCGCATACCGCCGTGCTGATGGTTCGTACATCCGTTTTGATGAAAACGCAGTGGTGATTGTCGACAAGGTAAAACATCAGCCAATCGCTGGGCGTGTCTTCGGACCGATTCCCCGCGAGCTTGCTGAAAAGGGATACCAGGCGATTATTTCACTTGCTCCAGAAGTTGTATAAATACTATGAAAATCCGAAAAGACGACAACGTAATAATCCTCTCAGGGAAAGATAAGGGGAAGACCGGCAAGGTTACTCGCGCATTTCCTCGTGAAATGAAAGTGATTGTAGGAGGAGTAAACATCCGCAAAGTTCACAAACGTCCAACCAAGGGTGGTCAGAAGGGACAGATTATCGAACAGTCAGTACCAATGCACGTTTCAAACGTTATGGTTGTTGATCCAAAGACAAACAAAGGGTCACGGATTGGATACAAGATGGAGGGCGACAAGAAAGTTCGCGTTTCAAAAAAGAGTGGCACCAGCCTTTCAATGTAATTTTTTATACTCAGAATGAAAACTATTAGCGAAAAAACAAAAGACGCATACAAGGCCCTCAAAGATACACAGGGGTACAAGAATGCAATGCAGGCACCGAAGATCCAAAAGGTGGTTGTTTCAGCTGGAGTAGGATCATTTAAAGACAAAAAGAAGGTAGAGCTCGCAATCAACCGACTTACCAAG
>JBKJKY010000036.1:0-3026 GCA_046597175.1 Parcubacteria group bacterium | reverse complement strand
CATTGATTTGGTATTAAAACGATTAATACAAATAGAATAGAGAGAATCGACTTGGTTCCGCTATAGCTTCTTTGTTGTGTCAAATATAGCATACCTGGGTTTTTTTGTCAAGCAATATCTGTTGATCGTAGTCAATATACCTTGCAAGATATAGATATCTATGGTATTATCCTCCCAGAATTCTTTGTAAAAACCAAGACGTTTCTGTCTAAAACCCAAACCCGAGGTGTGTGTGAAAAAAGCGATTGCGAGAGTACAGCAGGTATCCATGCGACTTAAGGATACCTACAGAACTGTTTTCAAGGCAGGTTCCTATTCTCTAGGATTTTGCTGGAGAAACTGCAGGTGGGAAACGGTAAGCAGGGTGACAATTGCAATTGTCGGGACACTACTCTCGTATCTCGCAATTCAGTCGTCAGGTCTTATTTTCAATGCAGTGGTCGTGTCACTCAAAAAGTTGGGTGACGGAGAACACTCCTACACGGAAATCGCAAAAAGTGGTCTTACAGGCCCTATTGTTTTCCTTGTATCAGTAATACTGGCGAGTGTGCTTCTTGGAAGAAG
This sequence comes from Parcubacteria group bacterium, assembly GCA_046597175.1. Classification (GTDB taxonomy): domain Bacteria; phylum Patescibacteriota; class Minisyncoccia; order Phycocordibacterales; family Zambryskibacteraceae; genus CAYLHJ01. The sequence goes on along the minus strand of JBKJKY010000036.1, from coordinate 2,462 downwards.
TAGTTGGTTCTTCCGGAGTCGGTGGAATCAGAATCTGTTTTTTGCAAACAGACGTGATCTCAACGACCATCGAGCAACACTCGATGTTGCTCGAGTTCGCAGTGAGGAGTATGACAATCTCTCTAAACGCATTTCCGATCTTCCTCGTGGTTGGGAGACTCGTGTTGCATTTGCTGATGAGGTTCTTACTCTCTTTACGACTTGCATCTCGTTTGTACTTTTTGGAGCTTCACTCCTATGGTACAAGCCGATCTACGCATTGGTCATTGTTCTTGGATCTCTTCCCATGATGATTGTTGTGTTTGATACAACCGGCATGTGGTGGAACTTGATTCAAAACCTTGTCCCTCACAAGAAAAAACGTGAGGTCCTCGAGCGTCCGTACTACGGCACTAATTCTTTTGTTCAGGCCCTGATGTTTAATCAGATGCCGACACTAAAGAATCTTGTTCGCGAGAATGTGAGCTACCTGCTGGGCGCTCACAGTAATGTTCGAATGATTATCACCCGTAAGGAAGTCCTTGCGTACCTGTGCTCAACAGTGGTTCTGTGTGGAGTTTTGGTTTATGAGATTTTCTCAACGGTAAAATACCACAGTACGGTCGGAGCGTTATCGATTACCATTGCGGCTGCGAGAACCTTTCAGGGAAATCTTGAGTCGATTGTATCGATTATTGCCGACCAGTGGAATACCGCGAAGGGGGTCATCCTCATTGAGGAAGACTTCTTTGGTCTCAAACCATTTGTTCAAACTGAGAATCCAGTTGTGCCGGATTTCGGTAGTAGTCCACCAGAGATTGTGTTTGAGAATGTGAGCTTCACATATCCAAATGCAAAATCTCCCGCACTTCACGACGTGAGTTTCACTATTAAGTCTGGAAGTAAAATCGGCATTGTCGGTAAGAATGGAAATGGAAAGTCGACCATCCAAGCACTTCTTACTCGACACTACGATCCAAGTGAAGGGAAAGTTGTTGTTGGTGGTGTGAATCTTCGCAACATCGAACCTCGTGTTTGGTGCGAAACAGCCGTCGCTCTTACCCAAGATTATACAATTTTAGAGCGTAAGGTTGGGCAAGAGATTGCTTCATCCCGTCTCGATAGGGAGATAGATGGAGAGAGACTTCTTTCTTCAACGCGTTTCGCAAACTTCGATGAAGTTGTTGATTCTGATCCACTCGGTTTTGAGTCACAGTTTGGCGTCGAGTATGGGGGACGAGATTTCTCGGGTGGTGAAAAACAGCGACTTGCAATCGCCCGTGTTCACTACCGTGGAACACCGGTTCTCATTGTCGATGAGCCCGATGCACGGCTTGATCCCGATTCCGCAAAAAAGGTTATTGAGTCAATGTTCTCTCTTCGCGGAACCACTCTTGTGATGATTACTCATCATGTCTCGCGTGTTGAACAGTGTGACTGGATTATCGTGATGGGGAAGGGCAGGATTGCAGAACAGGGTACTCACCAAGAGCTCATGGCTCGCGAAGGTGTGTACTACAAGATGCGTGAGCTTGATCGAGAACGTCTTGGTTTGAATTAGGTTTACCCCTCAAAGCACCGCGATCCCCAAAAAGGACGCGGTGCATTTTTTAACATAAAATCATTATAAAGCGTGGTTACTTTCTTTTGTTTGCAAAAATACCGAGGCAAAAGTGCCTCGGTATTTTTCTTCGTACCTTTAAATACTCAGAAATTACTGAGGCATTAGTACTGTGTCGATTACAAACGTCACACCGTTTGTTGAGATAACATCAGGAATCAAAACCATAGCGTTGTTGATCATGATTTTTCCATCCTTTACTGTTACCTTGAGATTTTCACCCTGAACACTTTTTAGCATCATTCCGTCTTTGAGGTCAGCTGCTGTGTATCGCCCTGCTACCACGTGGTAGGTGAGTATTGATGTAAGCTTCGCCTTGTTCTCAGGCTTGAGGAGCGTATCCACTGTCCCTGCAGGAAGTTTTGCAAATGCATCGTTTGTTGGTGCAAATACAGTGAAAGGTCCTGCGCTCTTTAGTGTGTCTACAAGTCCTGCCGCTTTTACCGCTGCGACGAGTGTTGTTACGTTGTCTGCGTTCACTGCGTTATCGACAATGTCGAGTGTGCGAACCATGTATGCTCCTCCTACGAGTACTCCTTTGTCATTACTCTCTTGCATAGTAGTTGTATTGTTAGTTGTCGTTGTTGTGGTCGTCATGGCTTTGTCTGCGCTCGGTGAAGAGAACATGTAAAACCCAAATCCGATTACAAGAACTGCGATGATAATATAAAGCACGGTGTTATTTTTCTGTTCCATAAAAGTTACTGTTATGAGTAATTGACTAATTGGTGACCGACCCATATACTTAAGTAACTTAAGTATTAATACCTATCGTACTATGTGCTTCTGTAAAAAGCAAAGCAATCGGTGTACGATAGGTGTGTATAAACATCATGAATTCAATCCTAAAACTTATTCAGTC
>JBKJKY010000082.1:0-2994 GCA_046597175.1 Parcubacteria group bacterium | reverse complement strand
CTTTATCGAGAAGTATTTTAATTTCATATCGATCGCTCTGTGAAAGATGCGAGAAGTTTTTCTTTTTTTCATTCCTTAACCATATCAAGTGTTCGGATTCAAATGAGAATCTAGGTTAACCCATCGGGAGGCATCATGAGTATTGAGTTGTTCGATACGTTTTGCAGAATGTTCGCACAGTTTGTGTCTCGATTGGTCGCAGTATTTCGACCGGATCAGTCTCCTGTTGTGGTGTACGATGAAAGCCTCGAATTTGATGAGGACATTTACTTGGCCCCAGAGAGCTGGGTTCCTCATCCAGAAACAGGTGAGTTGATGTAGAAAATACCCGGTTGCGCGTAGCGCAACCGGGTATTTCTTTTTCTCTAGTTTTCAATTGGATTTACTCGCAGACCGTTGTAGGGAGTATATTCTCGAACCGGTGCCTTTCTCAAAATTTCAATAATTTCGTCCTCATCATCTACAATTTTAAAAATATCAAAATCAGCTTCATCAATCGTTTCTTCAGCAATAAGCGTTTCTTTCAAAAACTTTTTCACATTATTCCAATACTCCGATCCAACAAGAATGACCGGCACCTGAGGCACTTTCTTTGTCTGGAGAAGGGTAATTACTTCAAAGAATTCATCGAGTGTTCCAAATCCTCCTGGGAAGAAAAGGAATGCTTCTGCAGAGTAGTTAAGGCACACTTTTCGACTAAAGAAATAGTAGAAATCTACATGACTCGTCATGTATTTGTTCATCACTTGTTCCTTTGGTAAGCGAATAGTGAGTCCAATTGAATTTCCTCCTGCTTCCTTCGCACCGCGATTTCCCGCTTCCATGATTCCTGGTCCACCACCGGTTACTACTGAGTACTGTAGCTCTGTTACGATTTTTCGTGCAATGCTTCGAGCTCGGATATATTCTGGATGATCTTCAGTAAAACGAGCGGAACCAAAAAAGGTTACTGAGCGTGGATAGTTCTCAAGAAATTTGAATCCTTGCGTAAATTCTCGTGATATTTCGTAGACTCTTTCTTGAGTAGCGTTGTGAAGTTCTGCTCGAGTAAGTGGATCAGATTCAGGCTTTAGTTCAGTGTGTGTTTGGTCGTTCATGTGACTATAGTAAAAGGTATTGTGCTTCTCGGCAAGGTACCTATTTGTGCACAAAACGTTTTGTACTATAATAAACGAACATTATTCACGTAATTAGTAATTAATATTTAGTATGAATAGAAATGCATGGATAGCAGTCGCGGTGAGTATTGTCGTCGTAGGTTTCCTCATCTTTGGAGACAGCGCAGTCAGTATGTTTAATTCAGCGCAGGATATCGGCGCTTCTTCTCAAACACCAGTTACCACTATGGATACAAATACCAATGCCCAGCCAGAAGCTGCTAATAATCAGCCACAAACACCAGCACCATCAGCGCCAGTTACCACTCTTCAGATTAAAGATACTGTTGTAGGAACAGGGGCAGAAGCTACAATAGGTTCACTCATTACTGTGCATTACACAGGGACACTAACGAATGGTCAGAAGTTCGATAGCTCAGTTGACCGTGGTCAGCCGTTCCAATTTAGACTCGGAGAAGGACGGGTAATACAAGGATGGGAACAAGGATTTGCAGGTATGAAAGTTGGCGGAAAGCGCACACTCGTCATCCCACCATCATTGGGATACGGCGCAAATCAAGCAGGACCAATTCCTCCAAACTCAACACTCATCTTTGATGTTGAACTCTTGAATGTAGAAAAGTAATCAATAGATCAGTTTCAAACAAAAAACGATTGTCCTCCGGACAATCGTTTTTTGTTTCGTATTTTCGAAAATATGATAGGTTGTACAAGTGAAAAAACCTATTGATTTTAAAATAACAAAGAAGCTCAGCGGCAAGCTTGGCCGTGCTGGTATTTTATCGACCCCTCATGGCGATATCGAAACCCCAGCATTTGTCGCGGTAGGAACAAAAGCTACCGTAAAGTCAGTATCGACAAGGCAGGTAAAAGAAGCCGGGCTTCAAGTTGTACTAGCCAATACCTATCATCTATTTCTCCAGCCTGGCGATGAACTCATACAGAAAGCTGGGGGCCTCCACAAATTCATGAACTGGGATGGGCCGACAATGACAGACTCAGGAGGTTTCCAAGTGTTCTCTCTCGGCTCTGCATACGGAAAAGAAATCTCAAAAGTAGTTGCAGAGACAAACCCGTCACTCCTTATACCGGAGCGTTCAACAGATAGTGATGTTCCGCGTCTCGCAACAGTTGGAGCCGATGGTGTTTCATTCCGTTCACATTTAAATGGTGACCTCCATTACATTACCCCGCAAAAATCTATTGAGATCCAGCACAATCTCGGCGCAGACATTATCTTTGCCTTTGACGAATGCACATCACCAACAGAAACACTTCGCTATCAGGAAGAAGCGCTCAATCGAACCCATCGGTGGGCACAAAAAAGCCTTGATTATCATAAGTCTCAAAAAAATAGTGAGTATCAAGCACTCTTTGGAATCATTCAAGGTGGACGAGACGAAGCGCTTCGCAAAAGAAGCGCAAAAGAAATTGCTGAAATGAAAGCAGAAAATGGCGAAGAGTTCGACGGCTTTGGTATTGGTGGATCCTTTGCAAAAGAAGATATGTCAACTGCAGTGAAATGGGTAAATGAAATACTTCCACAAGATAAGCCACGACACTTACTTGGAATAGGGGAGCCAGAAGATTTATTTTCGGGAGTTGAAAATGGCGTCGATCTCTTTGACTGCGTATCGCCAACACGAAATGGCAGAAATGGAACGCTCTTTACTTCAGGCGGAAAGATGCATATCGCCAATGCTCAATATATAGATGACTTCACACCCATTGAGGAAGGTTGCCCATGCTACACTTGCACCAACTATTCTCGTGCGTATGTATCACACCTCTTTCGAGCAAAGGAAATGCTCGGGGGAACGCTTGGAAGTATCCACAACCTCACATTCATAGCGGGCATCGTAGCCAACATGCGCAC
>JBKJKY010000010.1:0-5102 GCA_046597175.1 Parcubacteria group bacterium | reverse complement strand
CCTGCGTGTGGAGTCCAGAGAGATGCAAGATCCCGAAGGACAATAGCGAGATACTTCTGGAATAGAAGAATCTCCTGCGCCTTTAATCCTTGGGATGCTCTCAAACCATATACCTCTAGGTGTAGTTATGGTTTGAGCGTTTTATGTTTTTGGGGTTTTAATTAGTGGCGGTATGATTGACGTGTCATACTAGCTCGAGACTACCTACGGTCTGGCACCACTAGCTTCCCGTTGGTCGGGATTTTTTTTATATGTAAACAGGCTCTTTCGTTATTGGGTGATAACCGCACAACCTTTGACCTTGCTCATTAACTTCTGGTGCAGGTGGAGGGGTGTTAGGCCACTGATAGTTTGTTTGAACTGACTCGGCACCCACATCATTGCTACTATCTTGAACGCTCGCATCGGTGGAACCCTCCAATACAGGCGTAGAAACTTCTACTTCTGGAACCACGACTTCCACATTCTCGTCTGCCACTTCCGGTTTTTGATCTGCCTCCGAAGTAACCGATGAGTCCGAAGTAACCGATGAGTCCGAAGTAACTTCTACTTCTGAGAAAATATCAATTTCATCTTTCGACTCTTCAGCTAACGCCTCATCAATATCTTCCTCAACATCATTGAGCTTAACTTTGATTTCTTCTAATTTTTCTTTGTTCACATTTCCACCTTTGAATTTATTTTTCTTGCCCATAAACTACGCATCTCCGAATATATCAATGACCGCTACTAGATCTTTACGCCAAGAGAACGGGCGAATACGAACCATCCCTTTATCAACCGTCTTGCTATCTCCACCACCAGCTTCGATGTACTGATAGTTATTGATCGCTGTACCAATGTGTGTGATTGAATGCTTATCCTTACCAAAGAATAGAAGGCATCCGACATAAGGCTTGGCACTCATGAGTCCTGTCTCTTTGAACTTGTCATGAATGGTTTGAGCGGTAGCATCGTCTTTGCCCCACTTGCCTATTGAGCGTAATCCCTCAAGCACCAGGCCACTGCAATCGAAACCAACATTGTACGGACCTTCACCTGTCCATTGATATCGCGAACCGATGAAAGCGAAGAGATAATTAGCTAGATCGAATTTCATTCCCATTCCTTTTTTATCTTCCGAGTTTCATAAGGCGTACCTTTGATGAACTCCGGATAACCAGCGTGTCTAAGTTTCTTAAGCTCTTTACGTTCTTGGCGTATGACCTTCTTAACTTCACGTTTCATCTCAGATACTTCCAAGGTCTCTTCCCAATCTCTTAACTTTCTTTTCTTACTCATGCGAATATATCCTCTTCGTTATCTTCGTCGATTATTACTTTCGATTCAGCTTCTACTGCCAAAGCGAAAGGGTCACTCTCCAACATTATCTTTTTTACCGCAGCACCATCGAGAGCTTTCATCTCAGCAAAAATGTTTATACCGATATTAAGATCCAACGATTTCTTCTCAGAATATTTATCAGGGTTATCGATTGCTGCCAGGTACTTCCTCTGCTCAAACTTTAACTTCTCTGCAGGAACTTCCTCTTTGCCAATCGTTGTATCGCCCACAGACTTTATGATTCCATTAAACCAAACATCAGCGCGTACTTTCTTTGCATCTTCAAGAGCTTCTTTAAAATCATTGCGCTTAACTTGCATTTGAATCAGCACGTTCTTACCAAACGGGATTTTCCTATCGCTATTAATCTGTTCGAGAGCTTCCATCTCTGTCTTTCCACCAGCAATCTTGTCGAGAAATTCTTGACGTGGAAATTCTTTGTACCAATCCACAATTAGCTCCGAACTCTAAAAACATTTATATCCATAGGAACATCGTAAGCGTGAAAGGTCTGCAGGGTCAATAACTTCATCCTGTTTTAATCGTGTTCTTATAAGCTTCTAAATTTGGGGGCCAGGAATTTTTGGATCCAAATGGATCTTGAATAGCTGTGAAACTTTGTAGGCTTATGGATTTAGGAATGGGAAAAATTTTTGTGAGTGGAGTATAAACACACACACGCACTTCGACGGACCGGGGGGGGTGGTAGGGGGTGGGGTGCGTAGGCTAGGCCAGCGCCAAGGGTGCGTGGACTCGTAGCGCATGGCAGTCACCTAAGTGCCTGACATTACTAGCTCAGCACCATAAACTTTACTATAGTGATTATGTCGTATTACGTGAGGATATCTATAGGTGTGTCGCTATCGGATCTAATAGCCCTGGCCTTTCTTATCGCCTTATCCAATCGTGTATGTCTTTGAAGGAATCGTTCTAGGCTTCTATGAGATAAACCAATCTCATGAGCAATGAGCTTAATAGTCATGCCTTCTGATACTCTTTGTAGGATTAATGGGAACAAAGACCCTAAGTTCTCTTTGAAGATCTCAATGTTCATTCCCTTACTCTTCAAGGCTTTTAGTTTTTCTGGTGTTATTTGTTTTGTACGAAGAGAAAAAGCATTAATGTAAATCTTTTCACGCTCATTTGTTCGATAAGCATAATAAGCCTTCAAACACTTATTCATTATTAGAATAATACCCTTCTTATTCTTTAAACCGCAAGACTTAGACAAGACATGAACAAGTATATGCATTAACGCTTCTGAGACCATCCAACCGAATTCGAAGGGCTTTTGATCATGTCTCAATGTCTCAACTTCAAATGTATTAAAAAATCAATTGAGTCATTCCATTGTGACAACACAAACTACTATATAACTATCTATTATTATTATCTTTATATATAAATAAAATATATATGTACTCAACGTACTCATGCAATAAAGCTCTATCCGCTACAAATAATAAATATAACAAATAGCCTTTAAATATATGCGGATTTTACCGGGCAATATCCTATTTATTATTTTATGGCGAACTTCACTAATTTGGGTGAGTCTCCCTGTTACCATGGTTTTCCTCAATAATGTTAAAAGGTTACGCTGTCTCAGTGCGACTCAACGGCTCAGGCAAAAAGGCTATTTTCGGTCTTAGTTGGTATTATGTTTGGTCTTAAAGTTGGTCGAATGATCCGTAAAAGATTATTTCTGAATTGTTTTGGAGTGGAATCAATCGGTCATCAGCACAAAGCTCATTAAGTGTTTTGCTGAGTAATTTTGAAGAAACGTGGCCGATTCTAAGTTGAATTCTAATATCCGTGGCCGTTAATGGCGTGTTTTGTTCTCTGACTATCCGCTCAATTTCTCGTTTTAAATTTTCCATAAACCAGACACATCAAACTCTCCAAAGAAATGAAAGGCCCTTTAATAGGCACTGGATAGGCACTGGATAGGTAAATATTACCCAGAATAGCGGTTAAAAATAATACCCTGTTGCAAACACGATAAAAACACGATAAGAATAACACAGGAAAACATTACTATAATTAACTAGTAATAAACAAGCGAGTGATTATGTCCGCATTTTTTCTTTCTGTATTTTTTGGGGCAATTCTGTTTTGCCTAGTGGTTGAAAATGGTCGAGGAACTTTTAAAAGATCATGGGAGAAATAGTTATGAGTACAAGAGTTAAAGGCAACACTTACCCAGTGAGAAATGAGCTAAAAACTTTAGGTTTTAGATGGAATCCAAAGTCTAAACAGTGGGAATCAAATAAACACATGAGCGAGTTTTACTCAACTAACCTCTATTCTCTGTCTGGGATAATCGTCAATGGTGAGGAAAATGATAGTGAGATTGATAACCGCTCACATAAGCAAATTTATGGCCGCTGCGAAGATGCGCCTTGCTGCGGTTGTTGCGGTCAAAACTCTTATTCTTATGGGTATTAATATGAGAAAAGCACAAACCCCTAAAGGCAATTCATCAACCTTTAAATTCATCCCGACTTGGAAGCTGCAAGCTATCTTAGAAAACCCTTATTGTGTTGGTGTAGACGGTTGCGACTACCACCCATACAAAGAGGAATTAGAATCAATTCTCTTTGAACGTCTTAATAGATTGCAAGCATGGGAATTGAGAAAGGCTTTAGCTGCTAGATTGGAAGTAGACGTTTTGGAATCTTTGAATAGCGTGGACGTTTTGGAATCTTTGGAAATTCCACCACATTTTGATGTAGATGAATTTTATACGTGCAGCAATGGCTTTTCGACGGTCTTGATTCCAAAAATAATAATGAGCTTTTAATAACAACAAACAAAAATTGGACAACAAAATGAAACAATTAAATTTTAACAACCAAAAAGAAAAATTAACAGAAAACGACATAGACCAACTAGTTGAGGTCATTGGTTCGCGTTGTCAGGTTAAAACAGTAAACCGATTGCGCTCTATGCTTACTTATGGCCGCTCAACTATCCCCTCGTTCGGAATACTCGAGAGACTTATAAAAGAGAATGGCAAATGGGGCTACTGCGCGGGCCAGTCTTATACCGATGAAATTAAAACCGTTAGAAACATCATTCTTGAGGGGAAATAGCATGAAAAATTCAGAATTACACGTTAACGGTACAAGAAAATATCATACCTTTTCAGGTGACCACGACAATGACTACTTCGAGGGCGAGGATGATATGTCCCCGTCACACTGGGAATTACTCATGGGATGTCACCATCAAGGTTCATGCGACAATGACACTGAAGAAGCGTCAAAGTATTTTGAAATCGAGGACTATATAAAAGCCGTGAATTACTTAATTGATTGCGGTATCGAGCGCGAGCGGTTTTTAGGGGAAGAGTCTGAAATAAAATATCCTCAAAACGTTACCAGTGAAGATCAAATTGAAGACCGTGATGCAGTTTTAACTTACTACCTTTGGGTACTTGCCGGTGACATCCAAGAACGTATTAAGGAAGAAAATGACAATGATCTAGGCGGATACAATGCATGTGATAGCGAACCAATTGATGGAGATTATTAAAATGAAAACACTTTAAAGGGCTTTTCTGGTTTTTCAATGGCCGAATGGCATGGAAGCACCACGCTTATCAAGGCAACCGTCTTACAAGCAAAGAAATCATGGTTTCTTATAACAATGAGGGGAATGAGTTTTATTGCCTTTCATGGAAAGAAGCAAAACAGGCCATAAGAACAATGGGCAAGCGGCCTGAACTATCATGGCCTGAAGATAACACAAATTTAAATGAGGCGTTTTAGTATGAA
>JBKJKY010000051.1:0-12742 GCA_046597175.1 Parcubacteria group bacterium | reverse complement strand
CGATAATGCCCTTATTATCGAGCCTTAAATAACCAAGACAAACTAGTGGAATGGAGAGTATGCCCTTCACTCGGATCAAGACCCGGAATAAAATGTGACTGGATTACTTTTTCTACACCATTAACCTCTAAGGTAATTTCAAGCTGATTCTTTTCTTTGCCGCGATTGTTAACTATTATCCAAGCACTTTTTATCTTTCCAATATTGTCAAAAGTAGTATCTCTAACTGCTACTTGTGGATCTTTAATAACTTCACCAACGGAGAGGGGGATTGACCCATCAGCTTGAGGTTCTTGATCCATTCCGTGTGTCTTGCCAGTCCCTAAATTCTTAAATGTAATTTCCACTTTATTTCCTTTATTTGCCTGCACTATAATTTCCTTAATATTGCGTTATTTACACAATACCTTTATCAATCAAGTACTGCCTGAATATCGCAGCTACTTTGTAAGGTACAGTTTCACGATTAAAAGCGTTGTTGTAATTTCCAACATGACCATAACCAAGCAGATGAAGCGGCTCGTGCATAAAGTTTTCAGTTCTATCAGCAAGGGAGAGGTCAAGCTTTCTTGAGTTCACCCAAATCGTATCGCCTTCAGCGTAGCCGATAGTTTTAGACCAAGGGAATTTGGTCTTATAAAGCTTCACCTTCATAACAACGTGGGAGTCTTCAATGTCAAAAGCTACCTTCTGCCCATTGTTGTTGGTGTTATTGAACTTTGGAACCTTCGACAAAATGTTTAAAAACTCCGGATCATTGTAGTATTTCTCAACAAGAATCGCCGCTCTATGCAATGTTGGATCATCGCTAAAAACCATGAATTTCATTACCACTCCTTTATTTCGTAAGTTTTAGGACGTTTATTTCTATTCCTGGTGAAGTACAAAGTCAGAACCACACCAAGGGCAAAAGATTTTATAGCGTAAAATTCAACAATCATTTTTCACCTGCCAGTATCCAAAAGAATAATAGAATTAATATTGCTCTCCAAACTGCATCATCTACTCCCATATAACCTCTTGTCCTATGTAGGTTTCCCATTCTTTTCTGGCATCTTCTAAAGTGGGTAATCTGTACATCCACACTCTATTTTCGCCATCTCGCCTTTGTTTCGAAAAAACACTTGGTGCAAATTCTCTGAGTGCTTTGCCAAAAGCGGATTCATTAGGGAGTCTAGTACGAACATTCATTTCTCTTATAGCTCTCGAGAAGGCCTGTCTTAAGCTGGATTTGTCTACCTTCTCCGGCCACTCATCACCGAACTCGTGATTTACAATTTTTCCAGAGGAGAGGCAGTCAAACCACCAACTCTCTAGAGGAGGTAAGCTCGCTGATTTTTGATCGAGTAATCCTTGAGTCTTTGGTGCTATGTTCACATCTATGTTTTTTAAGTCAAAGGTTTTAAGGAAGTGGAGAAGTACTTGGTTTCCACCTTTCTCATCAATCAGCACTCTCATATCGTGAAAGAATTTAGTATCTTGTTTTCTACCGTCGCCAACATCAAGAACCGCGTACCGTCTTTCATCGTTTGAAGCCGGTACAAGCCACTTCTCATTACCGATAATAATTAGCCTTGCGAGGTTATCAACCACGTAGCTTTCTTTGCCTTTGCGTTCAATTCGAATGGTAGGGGAGGTTGTTATTCCTTTGAGTTTGCCTTCTGCTGATTTATCACCAGACCAAAAGGCCTCATCAAGTACAAGGCACAAACATGAGTCCATATGCCCGTTGAAATTTGAAATTAAATATCTATCGTCATGAGCAACGATGAAATGTTCACCGCCAAGAAGATTTCCGATTCTATCGATCATGGCGTTTTTACCAACGCCTTTTCCACCGCGAAACACGAGAGTAGTAAGAGGTCTCTCAAAAGGTTTCTGGATCATATGGGCAAAATAGCCGAAAACCCAATTAGCTAGTTTTTCGTCTCGATTACAAATATTTTCTTTTACGTGAGAAATGAAAAGATCGAATCCTCGTTTCTGGTCTTCATTCGCATTTTCATATGCCAAAGGTTCACAGATAAAACCCTTCCAAAGATTATAATATCCGTTTCTGGCTTCTCTTTCTGGTGCAAAACAAACGCCAGAGTATTCTCTACGTTTAGTCCAATCAAGCCATTCAGTAGCGTAAGTTCCGCGTTTTTGGAGTGAGAATGGTGAAAATTTTCTTTTAAAAGTTTGTTCCGTTAGGAAATCAACGCTATCAATCCCTTTCTCGTCTACGGTTTCATGAAGAATATAGTGACTGCCTTTGAGAAATATCAAAGCGTACTCTTTATTCATTTGTTCTAAATAATTTAATGTTTCTTCTGATTTAGGAATTGCATCGAATTGCTTCTCTGGTGCAGCGGAACCCGCAGTATCTACACCATATTCATAAGCATGATTGATCTTTGCTTGTAGTTTTTCAGGAGACCAACCAGAACCGTTAAACCAATGTTCCATCATGAGTTCTAGGCAATCACTCTTAGCTACTCCGAAGTCTTTTACCATTGCTGCGACTTTGTAAGCAGTAGCATCTCCACCATCTCCCTTGAGGGATTCAGGCGCTTCGTTTTGAAGATAAAAGATAGCTCTTTCAATTGCAGAGGGGAGAGAATTAGTGAGATCAATTTGTTCTTCACGTTCAGGAGCTTTGCCTAGTTGGTCTACAAGCCAAGTGGGCGCGATAGTAGGAGTCTTGAGAGATTCAACTCTATAGTATTTTCCATCTATGGTTGATCCAGCACCGACAATGTATCCACCTTTTGAGCGAATATCTAAACCTTTACCAAGTACGTTCACGCCTTGTTTAAGGGCTTCAGTATGGCGGTAGATTAAATGTTTGCCATTTGTGGGAGTGGTTTGAGTGGAAGTGAATGGGGATTCTTTTCCAAGCATATCAAGTTCTTCTAAAACCTCGCTACCTTTTTTCTCCCCTTTGTTGTCCACGTCAATTACGATTAGCGCCTCATTATCTCCAAAGGTGGAGGTAGAGATACCAATGTTATAATCGTGTTCGAGTTCCATTACGGGATCTTTCCACCAAGCGGTAATCTGCTCTACGCTTCTTGTCGCTTTATTGGGAAAATCTTTTATTAGTGGGAGTTTAGAATTTTCTCTCAAAGGGAAAATATAAAAACCCATATCTGCTAATTTGATTGCGCTATTTAATTTGCTCATTTTACTTCCTGTATCTTTTTCCGGTCCATCCCGTAGCACGAATAGGTAATCCATTCGCCCAAGTAGGTAGAACGCACATTAGTTGAGACATGGTTTCGAGGGTTTTAGTGTTTAGATCGGTTTCAGAAATGATTTCATCGTGAACATGGAAGACTATTGGATATTCATTATCTTCCAATCTTAAAAGCGATTCTGCAAGTATATCTGCGGAAACTGCTTGAGTTATATTCTCGCACCAAACTCCACCATGAGCGTGAGTTCTAACCCATTGACGAGTGGTGGAATCCTCAGTCATGTAACTTACTGTACCTTTCAACTCCCCCCATGGAGTAGGGACTTGCTTGATAGTTGGAAACGGATAGTATAGGAATCGCCCCGAGGGCAAACGACACATAAGAAAATCACCTTCAACTCTGAACTTGATTTGTCTATGGTCGCTTGGTCCAGCATTAAAAGTTTTTGCAGGTTCATTAACCGCATTGATAGCTGCATTTTCTAATTGCTTCCAATATCTAACGATGTTTGGATGAACATTTCTCCAAGCGACTTTAAGCTCTTCTGCACGTTCGTTACTTACGATTACACCATAATTTCGGGCCATGTTTTGAAATGCACCGACACCGCCACCAAAGCCCATGGAGAGTTCAAGAACTTTACCGATTTGTCTCTCATCACTTGTGACTCGCTCAAGAGCTACATGGAATGAAGCTGAGTATGAGAGGATGTAAATGTCTGCACCAATCCCTTTATCAAAATCAGCAAACGCTTTCATCTTCCAAGTCTCATCAGCTAACCAAGATAACGCTCTTCCCTCGATGTTAGACCAATCATTAGCGTGAAGCTCTTTGCCTTCAGATGCAGTTATGAAGCTTCTCATGCAGTCTGAAATTACATCAGATGCAGCACCGTAAAAGATGTTGATAAATTCCGCACCTTCTTTGAGGTTTGCAATAATCTTTTCAATCTGAGCAAATTTTATATTTGGTCTCTTGAGATTCTGAAGCTGAATCCCTCTTCCGGCCCATCTACCAGTATGAGCGCCATGATATTGAGCGGTGTTTCTAACTCGACCATCTTTAGAAGCTCTCAGCGCCATTGCACCAAGCTTGGCAGTTGAAGATTTTGAACCCTCTTGTCTGAGTCTGAGCACGTCTTTACAAATTTCAGGGATATCAGAAGCGAGAAGATTGGTAACATTTGCCTTTGCAACACTGTCAGTCTCAGCACCATTAGCGTTTAAGAAGTCAACAATCTGTTTAGCTGCGGTACAAGATGCTACCTTCGAATTGGTAATTTCTCTCATCTCTGCATCTAAGCGACATTTTTCTTGTTCGATAACAGTTTCAGCAAGAGCTACTGAAGCTAGATCAATTTGAATCCCTCTTTGATTGATCTTATGATCTAATAGCCATATTTTTCTTTGTTGAGGAGAAAGAGGTTTAAGTTTCTTACCTGCTGCACGTTCTACTTCAACGTCTTTTATGCAGTATTCATAGAGAGTTTGGTATTTCTCTGGAACGTCTTTCTTTTCCCACCAAATCACTGTGCCATCCGGTAGGATTTTTCGTGGCTTCGATAACTGCATCATGACTCTAGAACCTGCCATATCTTTCTGCTCTGAGAGTTTCAAAGCTATGGCAAGTTTTTCGAGTGATCCGGGTAAACCCTGCGTGAGTCCCATCACCATATTGCAATGAGTTTGTTCGATTGGGAGCTTTGGCCATCCGTAGAGTACAGTCGCTACTTTGTTCCAAATACTCCACTCGAAAGAAGCGTTATGAGCATAGATTTCTCCACCTTCAGAAAGATGAATCTCTAAATCAATAGGGAAGGGCATACCTGGAATCCAAAGCTCTACGGGTTCATCTTCTATAGCGTAGGCCATACAAAGAATTGAAGTATGCTCCGGGTCGGCATAAACATCCAGACCTCTATCTTTAAGATCAATCGTGCTGCTAGTTTCGTAATCTATGCTTGCTTTCATTTTAGTAACTCTTCCAATTCTTCTTGTTCAACTAATTCGTTTCTTACGTTTTCTGCTGCTCTAAAAGTGTCAGGCCCGTTGGCGGTTAGACCAATCTCAGTTAGTAAATCAAGGGCCGACTCTAAGTCCGGCTCCTTGGATACTAAAACCCTTATGGCCTCTATTAACTCCACATATCGCCAGACTCAGTAGAATTAGCTGCACCTTCTACTGGTGCAAACTCTGAAGCTGCATTAGCTCTTGCTCCACCAATCGGAGTACCGTCTGCAACCATTTGAATGTTTTGAAGACCAAATGCGATACCCTTATTTCCCTTCTGGTCATAGTAGTAAGGTCTAACAGTAGCGTGACAAACTGCTCCGGCATAAAGTTGGTTTTCATCAATGATCGCTTGGACGTTTTGATCTACAACACCTGGACGTTGTTTGCTTTTTAGATTCATAAAGATAGCTCCTGCCTCATGTCCTGGTGGAAGCTTGCCATCTTTTTCTCTATCAGCTTGGTCACGAAATGGAGACTTAAGCCCTTTGGGCCATTTTGTTTTGTCTGCACCTAGTTTTTCAACCAACAGGTCTTCTGCTGCTTTTTTTAATACTGAGAGGTCTTGACCTTTTTTAAAGAGAGCAACAACTGAATACTCTAGTTGACCACTAAGATCATTAAGCTCTGGCTTATGAAGTTTAGGGTAAGATGCTACGAAGTGTGGGGTCGTTACGTTTTTAGACATTTGCGGTTCCTTGGTTTTGCTCTTTATTGAGCGGTTAATTAAATACTTTTATTTTTGCTAGTGCGTTTTCGATTTGTAAGTTGAGATCACTCTCAATCTCTGCCCGTGAAGAAAATAAAGGAATGAGATCTTGTAGTGTTATGTCCATTGCCATTGGATCAAGAACGTAACCACCCCCCGGACCTTTCTTTGAGTAAAGGATTTTTGCCTTTACCAATTTGTGCCCAATGTTTTCCATATAGTTCTGACTGATCCCATGCTTTTTAGCGAAGTCTTTAACCTTCGTGCCGGGGTCAGCTTTAAGAGTGACAAGAAGCAAAACTGCATTGTGTACTGACTTATTAACCATAAAATTCTCCTATTCAATTTTTGTAAAATCTGTTTCGACAGAAGGTTTCGATGGTTTACGTTTATCAGTTATTGGTGCAAGGGTTTCGCCACTAGATTCCTTAGTAACTATTTCCTCTAAGCGTTTTTTATCTTCTTTGCTAAGAAGGGCTTCAATCTGTGCAGGGGATCTAAGTTTTGGTTCAGTGTGAGCTTCCAAGTAATCAAGACCAAGCTCAAGAAGTAAAAACTCTTCTGCTCTTTTCTCATCTGACCATTTTCTATTTGCTCTACGAGGTACTAGCTTAAAGCCGGGAAGGATTCTACCGGCCTGAGCTTCACGGTAAGCAAATTCTTTGACTGATTTTGCCCATGCTTCAATTGCAGGGATTTTGTTTAAAACATCAGAAAGCTTTTCTGGATCATAAGTATAAGCAGGAGCAAATTCTTCTTGAGCAGTAGTTAGTGCAGTTTCCTGAAGTGTTGGACAAACAGGAGCGGCAGGACAAAAACGACAGTGATCCCCTGACACGACTACTGCGTTTGGATCTTCAGTTCTTAATGCTGCGTCTACTAGGTCAGCAGAAAAATCTAAAAGATCAATAACCGGAATCTTCCATTTGCGTATTGGACCGTCAGAGTGGAAGCATCTTGGTTGAACAATGACCATTTCTACATGGGAGCATGGAAACTTAGTCTTCATCAAAGCACCTAGAGCGTAGAATTGAAGCTGCTTATTATTCTCAACTTCTACTGCTAGACCTTGACCAAATTTTAGGTCTGCCACAATGAGCGTTTTATCTTTATAGATAACTGCATCAGCAGTACCAAAGAGATCCGGGTGAAGCTCTGTGAGTTCAAAGCGTTCTTCTATGCCAAGGTAATCTGCTTCTCTTGATTCCTCTCTCACATAATCAACGTAAACCATTACCGCTTGAAGCATTTCATCTTCAATCTCTGAATAGTCCACGAACTTAGAAAGAAGAATTTTTTCGGCTAATTCGTGAGCTTTAGTCCCTTCCGCAGCATAAGCTGAGGAAGTGTTGGGCATATCTTTGGAGAGTCTTACACTGGCAGGACAAGTGCCCCAACGAGAATAAGAACTTGCACCAATTCGAGAGTGAGCTTTAAGCATTGTCTAACTCATTTGAGCAAGCAACGATAAACGCAGCGTAATCTACTTTTTTAACATCAGAAATTCGTCGGCAAGCTTCGCCTTTATCACTGGTGAATTTAGCTAAAACTGCCTTAGCTGCATCGAGGTTGATAGTCTGAGAAACTTTCTGACAAGCATCGGCAATATCATCTTTAGTGAATGTCGGATCTTCTTTTGGAGTTTGTTTAGTTTCTTTGGCTTCTACGATTGGCTTTGGAGTTTCAACGGGGGCTTCTACCACTTCTTCTTTCTTAGTCTCTTTAGCCTTTGGAGCTTTCTTTTCTTTTGGCGTTTCAACGATGGGAGCTACAACGATTTCTTCTTTTTGAATCGGCTGAGTTTTCATGGCCATTTCTTGAGAAGCACGTGTTGAGATTGTCGGAGTAGGATAGTCATGGTGGTAAGATGTGTGAAATCCAAGTGCCATACTAAATCTTCCTTCAGTGGGTACATTTTCCAAAAAAGGAATCAACTTAGCGAAATGCGTTTTAAGTTCTTCCACGGTTTTTACTTCGACATTAAAATTTACGTTCATCTCAATTCTCCTGTGTGTTACCAGAATCAAATATCTGGCTTAATTCTTTGGTTTTTTTAATTAGTACTTTGGTTACTTTTTCATCTATTGAATCTGCCATGCTGGCCACTCTGACTGTTACCGGGACCAATTGCCCTCTTCGATGCGCCCTATCCGCAGCTTGAGCGTTGTTCCCAGGAACCCAATCTTGCTCAACAAAAAGAACCTGATGAGCAGCGGTCAAGGTAATAGCTTTTCCAGCAGCATCAATATTGCCGATGAAAATGCGCGTATCTTTTTTGTTTTGGAAGTCATCAATCGCCATTTGACGAGCAGTTAATCCGGTCTTTCCGGTTAGAACTACTGGCGCAAATTCCTTAAGAGCATTCATAAGCCCTGCAATTACTTCTGAGTGAATCGCAAAGATGATGATCTTTTCGTACGCCTTGTCGTTTAGTTCTTGTCTGACCAATTCGGCGCAAGCTTTAACCTTTTGAAGGCCAACGTAACGTCTAAGGGTACTCATTGAATCTGAAAGCCCTTCAATGATTTTTGCTAACTCATCTGCGCTATCAGTACCGCTCAATAACTCTTTGAGTTTTTTTCCTTGTCTCTGAGCTTTACTTGCTTCCATATCTAGAATTTCTGATAGGGGAGAGCCTTCTACTGAAACCTGGAAAAATGATTTAGGTGGAAGCTCTTTTAATACGTCTTTTTTTAAGCGTCTGAGCATGACTCCCGAAAGCATCTCTTTAATTTCAGGAAATGCTGTCTTTTTAGTTCCGATGATTTTGTTTTCTCGGACTCCACCGTAGAACGTGGGCTTTGTGTCGCAGTATCTTTCGACGAACTTTTCATAAGAAAGTGGTGTTGTTCCGAAGGTGTAGAGCATTGGCCAAAGCTCCCCAACATGGTTTGGAGCAGGAGTTCCTGATAGTGCCCAGAGTTTTTTCGTGTTTCTAATGATTCCATCTTTTCCATAAACTGCCTGTGTCCTTTCTGCCGTTGGTTCTTTTAATGCTTGAGACTCATCGACTATAACCACGTCCCATAAAATCTCATTCAACTTGCCTCTATTTGTTGAAGCGTAATCAAAAGAAACGATTGATCTTTTCGTAGGGTAATCTTTTGAAGTCTGGCAAATGGTGAAATCAGGAGAGAAAATAGACCATTCCTCAAACTCTCTTTTCCAATTTACTCTAGCTACTGCCGGACAAATGATTAAAATTTTCTTAGCGTTGACCGCATCACAAGCAAGTATTGCTTGAGCAGTTTTGCCGATACCTTGTTCGTCGCCAAGAAGGGCAAAACGGTTGTTAGCTAAAAAATATGCTCCTTCCAATTGGCATGGTGCTGGATTATTCATCTTTATCTTTCCCGTTCATTCCTAAGAAAGCGCCAAGTGCTAAAATGAAAAAACAATAAAGCGTAGTAAATATTAAAAGTTTCTCAAAGTTCATTTTCATTTGTTTAATCTCTTAATCTCTTCAGTTTTAGCGCAACAATAAATGTACGCGTTTCCTGTTTTCCAATTAAAGCGAAGTAGATCACTGGCCAACGTAACAACCAATTGGTCATGCGGTTTGAATGAATTAAAAAATCGCTTAATTGTTGCTAGGGGATAAGCAACTCCATCAATGTCAAAAGTTTTGTTATTTGTTGCGTTTGTTGCGCTCAAAATTTCTTGAAGTTCAGAGGTCACATTTTTTGCGATAACTCTTTTTGGCGTTTTAGTGGTTACTTGATTTACAGTTTCGACGTTCATTACTTTTTCTCCATAGACATATATTTGTTTGCCCAATAGGCGATTAAAAGAGCTTCTGCCCTTCCGTGATCTTTCTTTCTTTTGAGGTGGATTTCTGCGCTAGGAAAAAACTTAATCGCTTTATCAATAGACTTCTGTTTGTCTGCATCTAGTCCAAGAGTAGACTTCCAAACAAGTGGCTTAACTTTCATGGTGCGAATCCCATGGGCAGCTAAAACACCATGCACTCCACCTGTAGCGAATCCAAAAACGAAAGCCGAAAATGGGTCGGCTTTTGTGCCGATTTGCCCAACTTCTTCAACTAAGGCCAGAATTATGTCTTTAGAGTAGCTTTCGATTAGAAATGAAAACGCTTCCAGATCCATGCGCTTTCTTAAGGATTTTTTAACCTTAATCTCGTAAGTGGGTAGGTCGAAAACACCAATAAAAGCTGAATTTGCACCACTAGAAATGACTGCAAGAGCGCCAGTTATGCCTGGATCAATACCGATAATGAGGCGCTTTGCCTCGGACGCTTTTTCAAGGGAACGATAATTAGATGAAGAGGCTTCGTGTGCTTCTAATGCGTTGTGTGAAACGCACGATAGTTTTAACGCAGAGGAGCCGTAAAGGTTGTGATTCCTAGCGGTTGAAGGCTTGTTTTTGTATCTTAAGATGCACGATAAGAAAGAATAAGAATCTGTTCTTCTGCACGATAAGATGGGGCTTTTTTCACCGCTCATCATTTTTAACTTCCCGATAACATTTTTTAAGTAGGTTCATTAAATATTACCGACTACAATTTATCAACTAAAGAAACGCAAGAAATCTTCATGGTAAGCATTTGTTAGATCTATAAATTCTATTGATCAAGAATTCTTATGAAGTTAATCGTGTTTAAATACTATAAATATGCCGATGGGATAGTTAGTAAATTTTAAAGCCTTTTAAGGAGGTATGTTGTGAAGAAAATATTAATCAGCTTTCTGCTCTCGAATTTTTTTTCTATTAGTGTTTATGCTGAAGAGAAAAAAGCTGACCCTATCTTTAGTATATGTGAAAAAAAAGAGAGTCGGTGTAGGTCGATGCCTGTGGAGGTTGATAAGAACTTGTATGGTAACAAAGCGGAAACCGTATGCGAAGAGTTCACCTATATTAAAGACTCAAGTGGCGTGAGGGATATTGCTTATTATGAGTGCAGAATTATTCTTGATTCTAAAAATGATAGTTCTGCCATGAAGATAAGAATAAAGCCTTTAAAATCTTATGAGCGGTATATTATTCCTAAGAAGTAAACCTGTATTGACCAAAGAATAAAGAAGATATAAACACTGTAAAAACGAAAACAGAGAAAACAATGAAAACGAAAAACGATAAAAGTCTCTCCATTATCCATAACTCTGATCTTACCAAAAGATTTCAAGAGGCCGGAAAAAAGAAAGTGTTTATTGATGAATTCGTTAACGACTTTCTCTGCGGGTTTATCTCTCACGACACAAAACTTGCTTACATAAAAGATCTTAGACTCTTCTTTGATTATCTCAAAAGTGGAGAGGTCATAATCACTCACCCCAATCAAATCGAGTCATTTCATTTTCAAATGTACCGCGATGATATGATGAAAAAAGGATATGCCAGCGCGACAGTTTCTCGTCGTTTGGTTGCCATACGCTCATTTATGAAGTGGTCAGTAGCTAAGGGGCTTATTGAATATAATTGTCTAGATAGTGTGAAGCTTCCAAAGACCAAAACAGAAACCGAAACGATTGCCTTTGAAGATGTGGAGGCAGTTAGAATGATTTCTTCTCCTGATTGCACTAACCATAGAGGGAGAACACATAGGCTCGCTATGGTTCTTCTATTCAACCTGGGATTAAGAAGGAATGAATTAGTTAACATTCGCCTTGAACACGTTTATGAAGAACGAGGGCATATCGTTCTAAGAATTCATGGGAAAGGAGATAAGACCCGGTTAGTCCCTCTCAGCGATTTTGTGCAAAATGAAATTAACCGTTATATAAATTCAATCGCGGCCGATGTTGCTAATACTCAATTACTGCCAAATGATTATCTATTACAGGCATCTTCTAAAGGTCGAAAGAATACCGCGCCTATTGATGGATCTACCATTTACCGGATCATAAACCGTTATGCTAAGAGACTCGGGATAAATAAGCGCGTGAGTCCACATTCTTGTAGAGCTACGGTTATTTCTCATTTACTGGATACTCAAGGTCGCTCTATTCGAGATGTGGCGAGTTTTGCCGGACACACGAACATTAGCACCACTGAGAGATATGATAAGCGTAGGAACATTCTGGATCATTCTGCGGCCTATTCTGTGAGCTATGAAGATGGTGTAGAAGGGGATGAGGCCGGATAATTAAGACAAAAAAGGCCCTCGCGTATGAAGACCAATCCCTATAATTGCTCTATTTTTTCTTTGTTTTTTTCTTCACCACATTTGGCGCTGAATGTTCTTGCGGTTTAATAGGCCCTTGGCCTTGCATTGCTCTAAAAGCTAAGTAGCCTTGAAAAGCAATCTCAATACCGGCCGATAGATTCCCTTGACCGAGGGCAGTTAATAAACCAATCGTTTGTTCATTCAAGGTAACGGACTTTGATGGTTTACGATTATCTAGCTTAGGACGTGACATAAGGACTCGTTTTTATTGTTTTTTCGTTTAAGGACTGTATAGCGTTTATGTATATCGGTCAAAATATAATGGCTATTTAATCCCTTAATTTTTCTCGATTTATTCTAGGCCAAGCCAATTCAATGCGTTTGCCCACGTTTTTATGCCATTGCTCTAAACTCATTGAAAAGCTTCTCGTATAAACCCCTTATGCCATTCTCTTTCCAGAAGGCCCAATCTTCCTCATATGCTTGTTGCACTTCTATCTCATGCCAGAATTCAGAGAAAGAGGGAAAGGCCTTAATTTCGTCAATATCATAAGCCTCAAGTAGCTCTAGGTGGATAAGGTCAGAGAGACCTGGGAATTGAGTTTTCATACTAAAACGCCTCATTTAAATTTGTGTTATCTTCAGGCCATGATAGTTCAGGCCGCTTGCCCATTGTTCTTATGGCCTGTTTTGCTTCTTTCCATGAAAGGCAATAAAACTC
>JBKJKY010000042.1:0-7268 GCA_046597175.1 Parcubacteria group bacterium | reverse complement strand
CCTCGGACATATCGAGTCCGATGAGCCTTCCTCCTTCAATCAAGTTCCTAAAATTTTCGTTGTAAAATATAATTTGCCAGCATTTCTCAAATCCTGAACGTCGTTTTTGGTAGAACATTACGCACATACGCTCACCAATGTTTCTCGTATGTTCGTCTTTTGCACTAAAAATGTTATAGACAAATTGTTCGCCACCATCGGCATACCTCAATAGCTCGATCGTTTTGATTATAGCAACAAGATCTTCACTTGAAAGGATGCAGATACTTGAAACTTGACGGTCTCTGCTAACTCCTGAAACCATGAGGTTATACATAACTACCTCTTCTCTGATTATGAGCTTTTCTTGGTTTAAAATATCTTGAAAATTGTCACTAGTCAAGAGGTTTTGCCTTTTCAATAATAATACTCACCTCATCATTTCGTTTTGAAATTTTTCCCACAAACGCAATGCACGCATCTAAGGTGAACATATCTTTTTGAGCCTCGAATGTTCGAGGAAATACGACCGCTTCAATACTTCCGGTTAAATCTGCAATGCGCAGAAAGAGCATACGTTCATTGTTTTTGGTCGTGACATCACGGAGATCCTCGATAATGCCTGCAAGGACCACCTGCGAACCAGCACGAGACTTCTGTTTTATGGTGCTAATTGTAACCTCTTTCTTCTCGAGTTTCTCGCGAAACTTATCGAGTGGGTGCCCCGAGATGTAGAGACCAAGAAGTTCTTTTTCCCACATCAGCGTGTTTGTCATCGTGGCTTTTTCTGCCGGGCGAAGCGAGAGATCGGGAATTTTTGCGTCGTCAGAGAGAAGGTTCCAGAGCGAATCTTGATTGCTCGCACCCTTTGCTTGTTCTTTGTGATATTCGAGGAGAAGCTCGAGGTTTTCGAGCATTTGTCCGCGCTCGCCGAATTCATCGAGCGCTCCGGTTTTGATCAGTGCTTCAAGAGACTTTTTGTTTAAATTTTTATCTTTTACTCGATCAAGAAAATCTGCAAGTGAAGTGAACTTCCCATTTTTCTTTCGTTCCGCAACGATTGAGTTTGCGATTCCTTCACCAAAATTTTTGATAGTAATAAGTCCAAAGCGAATGGTGTCAGGTTCTCCCTTTGCCCGTACTACAGAGAAACCTTGGTAGCTTTCGTTTACGTTTGGGGGAAGTACTGGAATACCCATGCGTTTACACTCTGCGATGAAGACACCAATTTTCTCAACGTCACCCGAGTCAGCAGTAAGGACTGCAGACATATAAATCGCCGGGTAGTTCGCTTTGAGATATGCAGTTTGATATGCCACAAGTCCGTAACTCGCTGCATGCGCTTTGTTGAATCCGTATGCTTGGAATGGCTCGAAGAGTTTCCACAGCATTTCTGCAAACTCGGGAGTTTGACCGTTTTTCACGATACCGCTGACGAGCTTTTCTTTTTGGGCCATCATCTCAGCAGGAATTTTTTTACCGACCGCTTTTCGGAATTTGTCTGCTTCAAGCCATGAGTATCCAGCGAGTTCAATTGCAGAAAAGAGCAGGTCATCTTGATACACAATAAGACCATAGGATTCCTCCAAATACTTTTTCATACGAGGATCAGGGTATGAAATGAGTGAGGGCTTGTTTTTGCGTTTGATGTAATCGGGAATTGTTTCCATCGGTCCTGGTCGGTAGAGCGCAACCATCGCGTTAATGTCATGGATGGTTGTTGGTTTGAGCTCCATTAAGAACTTCGTCATGCCAGAACCGTTGAGCTGGAAGAGTCCTTCCGTCTCTCCTTTAGCGAGGAGGGCAAATGTTTTCTTGTCATCGCGAGGAATGAGGTCGATATTGATGGTCGTTCCTTCGATTGCTTCGATACGATCGAGTGTGTCTGCAATAATCGAAAGGTTTTTAAGTCCCAAGAAGTCGAATTTAAGGAGTCCTGCTTCCTCCACAGAATACATGTCGTACTGAGTAATTATTTTGTTTTCACCTTTGGTATCGAACTGAAGTGGTACAAAGTCAGTGAGCTTGGTCGGCGAAATAACTACCCCCGCTGCGTGAACAGAAATGTGACGTGCACATCCTTCCATCTTTTTTGCCATATCTATAATCTCTTTGACCTCGGGCTCACTCTGGTACATGGTTTCAAGCTCAGGCACCATTTCAAATGCGCGATCAATCGTCATTGCAAATCCTTGTGAGCCCATTGGAATCATTTTTGAAATACGGTCACCGAGCGCGTATGGATAGCCGAGTGCGCGTGTTACATCTTTTACGGCACCCCTCGCCATCATGGTCCCGAATGTTCCAATCTGTGCAACTTTGTCCGCTCCATATTTTCTGCGAGCATAATCAATAATCTCATCGCGTCTGTTGTCGGCGAAGTCCATGTCGATGTCCGGTGCGGATGGTCGCTCGGGATTTAAGAATCGTTCAAAGGGGAGTTTGTATTCAATCGGATCGACGTTCGTAATGTGTGCAAGGTACGTCACCATGGATCCGGCAACCGATCCTCTGATGTTGGTTAGAATTCCGTTTTCGTGTGCATAGCTAAGTAAGTCTCCTACAACCAAGAAGTAGGGTGAGAATCCTTTGTCTTTAATAATCTTCAGTTCGTATTCGATACGGCTTACTATTTCTGGAGTTTCGGTAAGCCCTCGGGTGGGAATTCCTTCATACACAATGCGACGGAGTTCGTCTTCATAGGAGAGCCCACTTTCTACTTTGAGGTCAGGAAATACCCATGAACCAAATGAAAGTTTGAGGTCGCATTTATCTGCAATGACTTGGGTATTTAGGAGGGCGTCTGGCAAATCTTTGAAGTATTCATTTGCTTGTTCTACGGAAATGAATGAGAAATCTTCATCACCATCATTAAATCCGCCACGCTCACGCTCAGTGTTCGATTGGACTGACATCAAGGTATCACGAGCTTTCTTGTCATCTTTATTGATGTAGTACACGTCGTGTGCTGCGACGAGAGAGACACCGAGTTCGCGAGAAAGTGAGACAAGCTTTTTCATACGCCCTTCGTGTTCATCAATCTCAGGGTGGTGGGTAATCTCCATGTAGAGATCATCACCAAATATATTTTTGTACCAAAGAGTAGCTTCCTTTGCTTTCGCACTATCACTTCCTTTTATTGCTGAAGCAACTTCGCTTGAAAAAGAGGGAAGAATACAAATAAGACCTTCTTTGTACTTTTCGATAAGTTCCTTGTCGATGCGAGGTTTGTAGTAAAATCCCTCGAGGTGAGCAAAAGTAACGAGTTCGATGAGGTTTTTGTATCCCACTTCGTTTTTGGCAAGGAGTATAAGCCTGTAGCGAATATTGTCGATACCAGCTTGCTTATCGTGCCGTGAGCGGAGGGCTACGAATCCATCGATACCAATAATCGGTTTGATGCCAGCTTTTTCGCAGTCTTTGTAAAACTCGATTGCGCCGTAGAGATTGCCGTTGTCAGTGAGTGCCAAAGCCTTCATTTCATATTTTTTTGCAGCCGAAATAAGATCACTGATTTTCGGTAACGCGGTAAGGAGTGAGTAGTGGCTGTGAACGTGGAGATGGTTGAACTCTTTCATTACAGATTAGTATACTATTTTCTCTAACCCTAAATACATATTGCCCTCACGCATCTTTAGTTTGATAATGTTCTCCTTTTAGTAGGAATATGCGGTATGATAAGGGTATGAAAAAGAATAGAGGTTTTACCCTTGTTGAAATCATGGTTGCAGTATCGATTTTGTCGGTACTTCTTGTGATTGTATATGCAAGTATCTCAGCAGTGCGTGCTCGTGCTCGAAATGCACAGGTTAAAACTGATAAACAAAACTTGATACTTGCACTTGTACGTGCGCGAGAAGCGAGCCCAACCTTTTCGTATCCAGGTCAACCTGGTTGGCAATGTCTCAAAACATCAGGTACGTGTTGGAAAGGCCAATTAGGCGGAGGTAGTACTGTCCCTGCAGCAATAACCCCCTATCTGCCAGGAGGTGTAATCCCGATTCCTCCCGGAGTAAATGTTTCGCAGTATAGAACGGGAGGGTATATATATAACCCAACACCTTCGACCCAGGGGCAACTCACTGGATCTTTTATAGTATGGTCTCAGGAAAGACCAATCCTTCCAGAGGAATGTAATAGTGGGTATATTCCTCAATTAGAACCGGGTATTTACTATTGTTACGAAGCTCTCCCTCGATAATGACAGCTCGTGCGAAGTTTGAAATTGGAATTGATGAAGTAGGCAGAGGTCCACTTGCTGGGCCGATTGCTCTTTGTGCACTCATAATGCTCAATCCAAAAATTCTGAAACAATTCCCCAAAAATTGTGACTCGAAACATTTTTTAGCAAAAAAACGTGAAGAGATATATAGCCTCCTAAAAGAGGAAAAGCAAAAAGGAAATCTGAGCTATAGAGTCGCGTATTCATCGCCGACATATATTGATCGGTATGGAATAGAGAAGGCAACTCAGTCTGCTCTCCTAAAAACACTTAGGAAACTGAAAGTGGTACCTGCTTCAGTTACTGTTATGCTCGACGGAAGACTCAAAGCTCCACCAGAATATATTCATCAGAAGACTTATATTAAAGGTGACGCTCGAATACAAATAATTGGACTTGCATCAATAGTAGCTAAGGTAGAAAGAGACAGAAAAATGCATAGATTGGGTAAAGTATATCCCCAGTATGGGTTTTCGAAGAATATGGGATATGGGACAAAGGGACATATTTCCGCAATCAAAAAATATGGCATAACCCCCATTCATCGGAGGAGCTTTTTGAGAAATATTATAGGTACTGAGAGATCCCTTGCAAAATAAGGACTATTTTCGTATACTCTTTTCATGGTAGTACGAATGCGACACACCCGTTCTCATACTGGCAACCGTCGGTCCCATCATGCGATTAAGGGACAGTCTTTGGCTGTGTGTGCAAACTGTGGGGCTAAAAAGCAGAAGCACACAGTGTGCAAAACATGCGGAAAATACAAAGGCCGTGATATCATTGATATGGTGAAAAAGACTGCAAAGAAAACTGCGAAGAAAAAGGTAGCTAGTAAGTAGTCGTCGTTTCGTTTCTTCATTTTTTAAGCTCTTTATGGCAAATCGGCATCTTGCACGATCTATCGTGATGCAATCACTCTTCGAGTGGGACTTTATACAGCGTCCCAGCGTTGATAGTAAGCAAATTTTAAAACGGAACATTGAGGAGTTTGCTCCCGGTGTCTCCGATGTTTCGTTTATGGAAGACCTTATGGTTGGTGTGCAAGACAAACAAATCGATCTTGATGCAATCATAAAAAAAGCTGCACCGGACTGGCCAATTGAAAAGATTTCTATTGTCGACCGAAACATTCTCCGCATTGGACTCTATGAACTTCTCTTTGCTGATCATGCAGAAGTTCCTCCAAAAGTTGCAATTAACGAAGCTATCGAACTTGCAAAGTCGTTCGGTGGTGATACCTCTGGGAAGTTTGTAAATGGGGTGCTCGGTGCCGTCTACAAGGAAATGGGCGAGCCAGGAAAAGATGAATCGAGTCCGAAGAAGAAGTTCTCTAAAGATATTCCTGATAGTGAACTCCCGGTGAAGAATCTGGGAGGAGCCATTGTGTATGCACGTGATGAAGGGAAGCTTTACCTCGCGTTTGTACACGATGTCTTTGGTCACTGGACACTCTCAAAAGGAAAACTTGAAGACGGCGAAGATGTGAAAGATGGAACCATACGGGAGATAAAGGAAGAGATCGGCCTTACCGTAACTCTCGAAGACGATCTTGGTTCAAACGAGTACATTGCATTTCATCCAGAAGATGGCAAGATCAAAAAGAAAGTACATTACTTCCTTGCAAAGGCCACCTTTGAACCGCTTACTCTCGAATCAACTGGGGGGCTCAATGATGCAAGATGGTTTGAGGTTGGTGAAATCGCTGATCTCAACTTCTACGATGATATATTGCCACTCGTGACAAAAGCCGTAACTATCCTTTCGCAAAAAACAGAAGCTAGTAGCTAGAATCTAGTCGCTAGCAAGAATCACATTCCCGTATTTACTTAAAACTATAAACTTATAACCTAAAACTCCCCATGTCTTCCCCAGACTTTAGTCAGTTTGAAAAACAGATAGGTGTTATATTCAACAATAAAGATATTTTAAAGCAGGCTTTCGTGCATCGCTCATTCCTCAACGAAAATAAAGAGTTTCCTATCGGTCACAATGAGCGCTTAGAGTTTCTTGGGGATGCAGTGCTTGAGCTGGTCATCACCGATTATTTATACAGAAAATTTCCTCAAAAGACAGAAGGGGAAATGACGTCACTTCGTTCATCGCTTGTAAACTCAACAACCCTCTACTCCGTAGGACAAAACCTCGGCATTAACGACTTTTTGATGCTCTCACGAGGTGAAGCCAAGGACACTGGCCGTGCAAGACAGTACATCCTTGCAAATACGATTGAAGCAATCATTGGGGCAATCTATATTGATCAGGGGTACGATGAGGCAAAGAGATTTATTATTGAAAACATCTGTCCACTGATGGACAGTATTATAGAAGAAGGATCATGGATTGATGCCAAAAGTCTTTTCCAGGAAAAAGCACAAGAACATGAAAGCGTTACACCTGCGTATAAAACAATGAAAGAAGACGGCCCCGATCACGACAAGCATTTTACCGTTGGAGTGTATCTAAAAAACGATTTAGTTGCGCAAGGTGAAGGGGATTCAAAA
This sequence comes from Parcubacteria group bacterium, assembly GCA_046597175.1. Classification (GTDB taxonomy): domain Bacteria; phylum Patescibacteriota; class Minisyncoccia; order Phycocordibacterales; family Zambryskibacteraceae; genus CAYLHJ01. The sequence goes on along the minus strand of JBKJKY010000042.1, from coordinate 563 downwards.
CAAGATGCTGAGCAAAAGGCAGCACGAAAGGCACTGGAGACAAAGGGGTGGGAGTAGAAGAAAAGTTTTAAGTTGTTAGTTTTAAGTAAAAGAAGGAACCGCGGTCGCTAAGAGAGCGACCGCGGTTTATTCAGTGGAAGAAGTATTCATCGGGGTTTTGGTCAGAGAGTTCGGTGAGGAAACTGTGTCTCCATAGAGCGCTAAATGTAGGAGCTAATTCTTCGAGTCCTCTCCACAATAGCTCTGCTGTTGCATCTTTGTACCCAAGAACGAAACAATCCTTACCATTTGACCTGACGGCAGTATTGAGTGAAATATTTTCTACTCCCGTCTTTTCCCGCAGGAGCGATACCCAGAGGTGCATTTGCTCAATTCTCATTATTGGTGTGCAAAATGCTTGTCCGGGTGAAAACATCTCATCGCTGAGCTCAGGATCATGCATGGTATTCATGATATTCCTCCGCGTGAAATTGTTTGAGGGAGCGTCTTACTTAATCATGGACCTTAAAGAATTGATGTCAAATATAAAAATTTCACCCGCGCCATTACTATGGCGCGGGTGG
>JBKJKY010000066.1:0-7259 GCA_046597175.1 Parcubacteria group bacterium | reverse complement strand
TTTGTATATACCGAGCGTAAAAATATTGGATGCATCGATAATAATTTTCGTTCCCAACAGGCTAAAGTTAATAAGCACCGCAGCAATAACAATATTTTTGAGGGTGTTTTTCCAGTCCGCTTTTCCAATACCGAGAATTGTTCCTATTGCAGCGTAGAGGAGAACAAAAATGAATACCATATTTGAAAGATCACGAATAGTTGCCCAAGCAATGTTGATTCCCGATATCCTACTTATGTGGGTCGAGAGCTCGACAACGGTGTAGGTGAGAACGGTGTTGAGCAAGACTCCCGCAAGCCATAGTATCCAAGCAGATATTACCATCGGAATCATTAGGAGGTCAGCAAATACTGTTGCAACTGGGTGGCACAGACTATCAGCCTGCACCCACTGACAGAATCCTGCATTAACAGTGTGAAATCCAAAAGGACTGAGTGCAATAAGAAGCAAAAGAAAACCAAAGAGAAGTGGTTTTACAAATTTTGATATGTTTTTTGAAATAAAGAACATAAGTTTATGGAACAGTTGGACCAGGGGTTGTAGTAATTGGCTGAGCGACAATAACAGTGCGGTTTTCTGAAGCAGTCTCTCCTTGCGAATTAGTAACAGTATACGTTATCGAATATGTTCCGGGTACTTGCGGATTAATGCTGTCTGCCCCGACGACGCTTACGTTATCAGTAAGAGAACCATCAGTTGGATCAAGCGCTTCAAACCCTGGTTCGATGTAGCTTTCTCCATACGCAAGGTCGACAGGATTTGGTTCAAAGATAAATATTGTGAGTTTTGCGGGGAGCTGTGCGCCACTTCCGGTATTTCCTCCACCGGTCGGAGATCCTGGGTTTGCGGTGTTTTCGTCAACTGCAGTCGCCGTGCTTGGGAAAAGCCCCTTTCCTCCCCCAACATATTTACTGACGAGCTGACCGAAGACCGCGCTCACAACCTCGTCCATTTCATCAGCGAGGTTGAGTTGGTCAATGTTCGATCCGAGTCTCTTTTTGAGCTCTGCATTGATGACAGTCCCTGGAGTTTTGGTTGGGCCATTTTCTGTGCAGACTCCGTTCTTGTCTTTTTTTATACAATCAGACCAGCCGATGAAGCCTTGACCCCAGTTGAGCTTGGCGAGTTCAATACTCTTACTCCCAGTTATCTTAATAGAAAGTTCACCTGACGCATCAGCAATCGCTCCGTACGGGTTGTTCCCGGAGACTTGCGTCATGTTGTACCATTGATCCCAACCACCTTTATCGAAATCTCCATCAAAAAACTTTTGAATGTTTGCAGCCGATCCTGAAAGTGTACAAGTTCCCTGTGTTGGGGTACGACCCTGGCTAATAAGTTTTGACCGGTTGTATGCGATTTTGATGGAGTTTTGAATTTGAAGTTTAAACGGACTGCAGAGCGCTCCTGCTCCGATGCTTTGGATGTAGTCTCCTGCCACATGGTCACCAACATCAAGGAAGAATTTTTCCGGATCAGTTGCAAAGAGCGGTTTGCCGTTGTATCCGCCGTTAATCCATCCGACAAGGTTTTGGGTCATTTGTTGGACAATCACCTTTGCAAGTTTCCATGCAATTGCATCAAGTCCGGGCACTGGAATGCTGATAGTGGTACCTGCAGAAACTCCAGGAATAAAACCAATCCCCACCTTTTTTGCATTCGTCACCTCCTTTCTTTTAATCGCTCCAGACTCTTCGGTCGGAATATTCCCGCCTCCCGCAATGGAACCTGCGACTGCGCCAAGTTGTGCCTGAGCAATACCTGGTAGTTGTAAAAAGATACTAATGATCAAAAGAACACTGAGTGTGCAAGTAACTATTCGTTTACTAGAGGTATTCTCTCGTTGCATGAAAAATATGAGAAACAATTTTCTTGCACAAATTATATCACAGCAGTTACCGTTTACGCTGTGTTTTCAACACAATTTTTACCCTTGATCGCTTATTGTTATTGCAGTGAGACCAGCTATACTTACTGTATGAAAAAAGCACTCATCACTCTGCTTATTGCTATCAATTTCTACCTCGCCGTTCCGATAGTCGTTCATGCAATTTCAGTTGGTGGGTATTTTGGCGGAAGGGTGATAACCAAAACTCCGTGTCTTGATGGAGTTACCTCACTTGTCACCGTAAGTGGACCAGTTGCTGGCGCATTCGCCTACATTCCTGGTGTTGCAGCGCTCTATAATAATAAAACAGTATTTACCGGCAGATGGGTTATCGGTTCGTATGCTCCTGGTGGCGTTTGCGCTACCCCACTTGGTCCTGTGCCACTCCAAGGAACAATCAGAATGATTGGAACCTCTTAGTTACTTAGCTTTGTATCCACTACCGTCTGCAAGAGGGATAATGTTTTGAGATTCAAAAAACTTTCCAATAACAGCAAGAGCATTCTCTTGTTCAGTTTGATAATTTTGGATTTTTTGGAGCGCACTTGCTGCAAGTGCAGGATCTTCGTTTATGTGGCCAAGGTTTCGAAATTCGATAGCTGTGCGTGCATAGGTATTAATAAGAGTGAGATAGGTAATAGAAAGTTCTTTCGGCACCTGCAGAGCAAGAAGACTTTTTGCGAGATTGCTATATACGTCTGCAATTGCATTTGTCGCGATGCCGTACTGTTTTGATTCAATATTTATACCGACGAGTCCACCGAGAACTTCCTTTTTACTGCTGAGTTTTAAGAATACCGAGGTGGCCTTATTAGCGAATGTAAGGGTATCTGCCTGCGATGTTACGCCTAACTGAACGTTCAGATCTTTCATTACATACACATTTTCTGATTTTTCTGCGTAGAGCGTTGAAACCCCTCTTGATGCAATGGACTGTAAGTCCTTGCTGGTCACCGCTCCGTTTTGTTTGAGATTCATGTAATCCGAAAACAACTTCTTTGTCAGAAGATCGGTCCTTGTGAGTACTGTGGTAGAAGCAGTTACTGAGCTCATCTGGCTGGAAGGTTGTTCTCCTCGAGCTTTCATCATCTCAACTTCTTGTCCGTCTAGTATTCCATTACTGTCAGTGTCTGCTTTTTTTGGGTCCATTCTCCACAGTACCTCTTCCCAATCTTTGAGCCCGTCACTGTCTGTATCGGTTTCTCCAGACGCTCGATCAACACCCCCTATTGTTGAAAGCTCTGCTTTCTGCACGGAAGTTCCTGCCACAGCTCCTCTTCTTATACTTATCACAAAGGCCAGCATCACAATAATAGGAATAACAACAAAAAAGAGTTTTTTTGAGGGGAGGTTTTGCATATTCTTGCTTAGTATATCAAATTCTCGTGGTGTCAGCGCTTGTCAGAATCTTTTTCCAATCCGTAAGAGTTAGATCTTCGGGGCGTGCGTTACTCTCGACCCCCGCATTGCTTAGGATGTGCGAGGTTTTTTCCGCAAAGACTGCGCGGAGGGTGTTGCCGAGGGTCTTTCGTTTTTGGCCAAATGCCGTTTTGATGATTTTGAAAAAAGTCTTCTCTTCTGTGTTCACAAAAAAGTCTTTTGAAATGTGGTGAATTTGTAAAATTGCTGAATCAACATTGGGAACTGGTTTAAACATTTCTTTTTTCACCGTATCAATATATTTTGGGATTCCGTATGCTTTTACTGAAACGGACAAGATACTTTCCTTTTTGTCTTGCGCGACGATTCTCCGAGCAACTTCTTTTTGAAGCATAAGCACCATGGTATTTGGCTGTGCGTCACTTTCAAGTAACAGTCGAAGGAGCGCTCCCGAGATGTAATAGGGAATGTTTGCAACTACTTTGTAGGTGCCATTTGCGATAAACGGAATAGATGCAGGAAATAATTCGAGGATGTCTCCATGAACAAGAGTGAACAATCCCTTTTGAGCCTCTATGCGAAACAATTCTTCGAGCTCAGGAATAAGGCGGTCATCTTTTTCTACTGCTATAACATGGGCGCCCGCATCAAGAAGCGCTCTCGTAAGAATTCCTTTCCCTGGCCCTATCTCAAGTACGATTTCTCCCGGTAATATGTTTGCAGAGAGAGCAATTCTCTTCACGATACTTTTACTTCTTAGGAAATTTTGACCGAGTGACTTCTTTTTTCGAAATGGAGTAATTGCCATATTAGAATTCTATCTTAAAGAGCGGTTTTCGCAGTAAGCCAAACGTTCCTTCTTCTTTGACCACTGATTCATCAGGGATATCGAATACGAACTCAGACGGTACATTTACTTGCCTGGTACCAAAAATTGTTCGGATTTGTGCGTAGGTAATAAAAAGTTTTTTGCGAGCGCGGGTTACCGCAACATAAAAGAGTCTGCGTTCTTCCTCGTCATCTTCATTTTTCGGTTTCCCGGTATCGGGTCTCCGATGGGGAAAGAGTCCATCTTCAAGACCACTGACAAACACATAGTCAAATTCAAGTCCTTTTGCAGCGTGTACGGTCATGAGTTTCACACCAGTTTTCTTTTGATCCATGAGTTCGTCCTGATCACTCTGCAAGCTTGCGTTGGTTAGGAATGCTTCCATACCTTCAGCGCCTGGAGTGTTGTCATAGCGAGATGCAATAGTTACGAGCTCTTGAATGTTTTCGAGCCTCTCCTCATCCTCCCCACCTTTGCCAGAGAGCATATCTTCCATACCACTTTCTTTAAGCAGAAAACGAACTACATCAGATGCTTTTTCTGTTTGTGCTTTTTCTTGTATTTTCTCTAGCAGTGCACGAAACTTTTCGTATTCAATCCTGCTTTTTGCGGGCAATGTTTCGGGCTTCCCTTCGAGAATTTTAAGGAGTGCTACTTTCCCAATTCCACGAGTCGGTACATTGATCACGCGTTTGAGGTCTGAAAGGTTGTCTTCTTCGAGTGCTGCGCGTATGTAGGAGACGACATCCTTCACTTCCTTTCGTTCAAAGAACTTGGTTCCAAGGAGTTGATAGCCTACTCCGTAGGAGAGAAATGCTTCTTCGAGCGCTCTCGATTGGAAGTTTGCACGATAAAGCACTGCAATCTCTTCTGGATTTGCTCCACTGGCAATGAGACCTTCTGCTTTTGTTGCAATGAATTCCGCTTCGGCCATTTCATCGAATCCATCGTAAAGAGAGATGGGCTCACCGACTTCATTTTTTGTATAGAGATTTTTCTCACGCCTGAATACGTTTTTTGCAATGACCGCATTTGCGGCATTTAATATTGTTTGGGTTGAGCGATAGTTTTCTTCAAGAATGATTACTTTTGCACCTGGGTAATCCCGTTCAAAGTCGAGAATGTTTTTGAGCTTTGCACCGCGCCAACTATAGATATTTTGGTCAATGTCCCCTACCACGCAGATATTCATCTCACCTCCAGTTAAGAGTTTTGCAATTTTATACTGTACGACATTGGTATCTTGGTACTCATCAACGTGGATGTATTTCCACTTCGATAGATAGTGTTTTCGGATTTCTGGCTTTTGGAGGAGCGCAAGTGTCTCGGTAAGAAGATCATCAAAGTCGAGAGCCTTCTCGCTTCTGAGGGCCATCTCGTACCGTCTCCAGACGCGAGCAACAATTGATGCAATGTAGTCACCCTCAATTGTTACTTCATAATCATCCCTTCTCACAGCATTCCCCTTTTCTTTTGAGATGATGCCAAGAATTTTTCCCGGTTCGAATTCTTTTGGGTCGAGACCTTCATCTTTCAGTGCGTTTTTGACTAATGTTTTCGAATCACTGCGGTCGAATATTGCGAAGTGGCGAGGAAGCCCAAGGTGGTGCGATTGCTCTCGCAGGATGTGGACACCAAGGGCGTGAAAAGTGCTTACAAAAGGAGTGCTCTCTCTCCGTACGGGTCTATTGAAACTTGGATCTTCAAGGGCAATATGCACCCGCTCCCGCATCTCCCCCGCTGCCTTGTTGGTGAAGGTGATTGCAAGAATTTCTGCTGGGTTAATACCTTTTTTTACCAAATTCGAAACTCGCTCGACTAACGTTTTGGTTTTCCCTGCCCCTGCACCAGCTAATATAAGGAGTGGGCCCTCGAGGCTGTTTGCTGCTTCACTTTGTGCGGTGTTAAGGAGTGACATGAACACCACTATAGCACAGCGATAGGGTAGTTTTTTGCAGAAAATCCTATCCACAGCAACACAATATATTGATTGACCGCAAGGTCGAAGTTGCTATAATATTCTTTACATACCGATCCTGATGAAAATATTATATGGCTAAGTAAAGCCATATAATCTGGACACGACAGAATTATCATTATTTTTAGGCCTATTATACCCCTACCCCGTTTTGTTCGTCGTTTCCTCAGGAAGAATAGTCCCCAGCTCCCAAAAGCAAAAGCTCCTGTTTTGTCATATTGGAGTAATTTTTCTGTAAATATTATCCTCGCTATTTTTGTATTCGCTATTCCTTTTGGGGTAAGTGCCGGGATCCTTTCGATGTTTTCGACCGTTTTCCGTTCAGCACAGGCGGACGAGACAGTAGAGCATAACTCTCAAAACCTTCCCCTTCTTCAAGCGGCAGTAAACAGCGATCCAAATCCCATAGCGGGAGGTAGTAGTATTACTATCGTGAGTAATACGGCGCTTCTACCGGAAAACGGAATGCTCGGCGGTCTTACCGAAAACCAAAAAGATCACACAAACTCAGATCAGATCAGTCTCTACGTTGTTCGAAATGGCGATACGATTGCTCAGATTGCAAAAATGTTTGGCGTCTCAGTAAACACCATCAGGTGGAACAATGACGTTGGAAGCAAAGGTATTACTCCTGGCCAAACACTGGTTATTCTGCCAGTTTCTGGAGTCCGTCATGTGGTGAGGAAGGGTGACACCGTACAATCAATTGCAAAGCTGTATAAAGCTGATATCGGTGAAATTCAAAGTTATAACGATATTACTGAAGATACAAAACTTTCTATTGGAGATATTGTAATTGTCCCTGATGGTGAAATCGCTCCAGCGCCAGCTACTCCTAAGGTGTCATTAGTCAAATTTGCAACAGTTACAAAGTCAGTTGATGGGTACTTCATCCGTCCAACTACCGGTCCAAAGACCCAAGGGCTCCATGGAAACAATGGTATTGATATCGCGCCGAAAACAGGAACTCCAATCATTGCGGCAGCTTCTGGAAAAGTTATTGTCAGTCGAAACTCTGGATGGAATGGTGGATATGGAAACTATGTTGTTATCCAGCATGGAAATGGTACACAAACACTGTATTCTCATATGCTCAACACCGCTGTTGCTCAAGGAACACAGGTGACCCAAGGTCAGATCATCGGATTTGTTGGATCATCAGGAAAAGCAACTGGTCCCCATCT
>JBKJKY010000071.1:0-2574 GCA_046597175.1 Parcubacteria group bacterium | reverse complement strand
CTTATACATATAGACACTTGCACCGACAAGGAGTGCGAAAATAATAACAAGCACAACTACACTACTATTACTTGATGCGTGGCGAGAATCGTCTGGAATGATGCTATTTGGAGGCATGAAATATTTTATGAATTAAAGATTAATATGTGAACATTGTATCACAATGCAAATCTAAATCTCGCTTGAATTCCCCAATCTTACTTGGCGGTTTAACCGCCAAGTAATAAAATATAGATATGAGAAAAACAGAACTCGCAATCGGTGAGTACTACCATATCTACAATAGAGGAGTGGACAAACGCGCAATCTTCCAAGATCAAGATGATTTAGAAAGATTTCTCTTAAGTATCCGAGAATTTAATACTGAAAAACCCATAGGGAGCTTGTACGAAAACTCTTTTTACAAAAACGATACGAGTAAGTCAGTAAATGAAGACCAACTTGGCGGTTTAACCGCCAAGTTGGTTGAAATTGTTTGCTACTGCTTAAATCACAACCACTATCATTTTCTTCTAAAACAAACGAGCGAGAAAGGGATTAGTGAATTTATGAAACGACTCGGTGGGGGTTACACATGGTATTTTAACCACAAACATAAAAGAAACGGATCGCTATTTCAAGGTACGTTTAAATCAATTCATGTTGATTCAAATGAGTACCTGCTCCATTTGAGCTCATACATTAATCTAAACAACTCAAGCAAGGATCAATCCATTACAAAATCCAGCTGGGATGAATACACAGGAAAAGTAACTGATAAAATTTGCAATACTGATATCATTCTTGGCCAGTTCGATGACAAGAGAACTTATAATGACTTCGCCATTTCGTCATATGAAGACACAGGAAAAAGAAGGGTGCTTTTACAAGGGCTCGAGGATGGTTACTTGGCGGTTTAACCGCCAAGTAAGTGAAAGATGAAAGAAAAGGGTATGAAAGCAGGACAAAATATCACAATTGACATCCCTACCCTATTTGGTATAATAGATCGGTGAAGTTATGTGGTTCGCCTCTCCGGGCGGACCCATTTTCATATCTAGCCCCATATAGAGAACTTTTCTCGAGCAAGGCCAGATACCCAAATTTATTTATCATTATTTACAAAATTATGTTTGACCTAAAAGTAATCAATTCAGTACTCGAGCAACTCGAGGATGAGCGTGGTATTCCACGAGAGAAAATCATCGAAGCTATTGAAATGGCTCTCGCTACAGCATACAAGAAAGAACACGGAAAACGTGGACAAATTGTTCGTGCAAAATTTGATATTAACAGCGGAAAAACAGACTTTTTCCAAGTAAAAATCGTTGTTGATGACACGCGTGTTATCGACGTCCCAGAAGGTGAGGAGAATCTCCGGGCTGAAGGTGACGAGCGAGTATTCTTTAACCCTGAGCACCATATCTGGATTGCTGATGCAAAGCGCATCAAGAAGGATGTAGAGCTTGATGAGGAAGTTGTCTTCCCTCTTGAACACAAGAGTGATTTCGGGCGCATCGCATCGCAAACCGCAAAGCAGGTGATCATGCAGAAGATCCGTGAAGCAGAAAAGACTTCTGTCATGGGAGAGTTCGGTGAACGCGAAGGAGAAATTGTTACCGGTACCGTCCAGCGTGTTGAACGCGGAAATATCTTCGTTGATATGGGACGCGCGACCGGCCTTCTTCCCTACGAGGAGCAGATCCCAACCGAGCGCTACAGCCAAGGTGAGCGTGTCCGTGCATACCTCTACCGCGTAGAAGAAAGTCCAAAGGGAGTATTCCTTCGCCTTTCTCGCTCACATCCAAAACTTCTCGAAAAGCTTTTTGAACAAGAAACTCCTGAGATTGCAAACGGAATTGTTGAGATTAAAGCGGTTGCTCGCGAAGCGGGACACCGCTCAAAGGTAGCAGTATTCTCAAAAGATGATCATGTGGATCCTGTGGGATCAATGGTTGGTCAGCGCGGAGTCCGTGTTTCGACCGTTATGGGTGAACTCGGTGGTGAAAAAATCGATATTATTGAATGGTCAGCAGATCCAAAGAAATTTATTGAAGATGCACTTTCTCCTGCAAAAATTCTTTCAGTTACGGTTGATGAAACTACCAAATCTGCAAAGGTTGAGGTTTCAGAAGATCAGCAATCACTCGCAATCGGTCGCGGAGGACAAAACGTCCGTCTCGCAGCCAAGCTCACTGGATGGAAAATCGATATTCAATCAGCAAAGGGTGAAACTCTTGCAAAAGCAGATGCTCCTGTGGAAACTCCAGTGGTAGAGAAGGCTCCAGAAATTATTGAAGAAATTGTATAATTATCCTGCATTTCTTTTACTCGTCACTAGTTACTAAACACAACCAACATGAATCTATGGCACGATGTGAACCCTGGCACTGTTGATGCGATTAATACCATCATTGAAATCCAGAAAGGTTCGAAGAATAAATATGAGATAGACAAAGAAACTGGTCTTATTGCGCTTGATCGAGTGATGCACACTTCGCAAGATTATCCATTTGACTATGGATTCGTGCCTCAGACACTCTGGCATGATGGAGATGCGGTTGATGTTGTCGTTCTCTCGACCTACCCATTCGC
>JBKJKY010000055.1:0-37640 GCA_046597175.1 Parcubacteria group bacterium | reverse complement strand
TAATGATTTTTGTTCGGATTATTATTTGTCCTCTTTGTAAAGTAAGAAACAGCATGGTTACCATTTCAGAAATACTGCATGGTAAAACTCACAAAATTATTGACGATCAAGTAGCAGTATTCGTATCGTATGGAAAAAGAAATCAAACCATAGGACGTTCTTCTGAGGACTGGATTAAGCTCTTCACCCGTTACTGTCAAAAAAAAGACATCTGGGACGTAGATAAAGATGACATCGATTCCTTCATGGAATATGTGAGGAGTAAGTACGCCTCCACCTATATGGTTTTAGAAGCTGAGACAGCAGTAAGAAGGATTATGAGGTTTTACCAAGCAAGAGGAGGTAAGAAGGTAAAACATTTTCCCCCTGGTCGTCCAAAACTGTTTGTAAGGAGCAGAATAGATGCTTTTTAGTTATCCACAGTCATAGTGTAATTAGCTGGACTTTTAAGCCACACACAGGTATGATTGTATCAGTAGGGGAAAGTTCGTTGACACTCTCGCAAACAAGGTTTCCTGGTCCAAGTGACCATTTTTTTAGATATTATAAGGTCGTAAAAGATATATTCTCCTTCGCACAATATATGAACTACGAACAATGTAATTAATTTAAAAATGTATCACTAGGTCCTTCGGGACTTTTTTTGCGGGTAGTAATAGGGAGAAAATTTACACAAAGGCGACTTATCTCGACTCGCACAAAATATATTCTTTTCTCCCGATTACTGCCACATAGGCAGTTTTAATCATTACGTTCTGTTGCATGTGTGTGTCTTCGTAATGAGCACATGCATGTGCAACAGAAAAAAACAATTATGAAAAACAACAACGGTATGCCGTTCGATGAGGTGGAATTTTATGGAGAGGAGATTGATGCGTTTACAAAAACAATCATGACTCTCTTTGTTATCGGATTTGTGGTCGGACTTGTATACGCAAATGTTAATGGTTTAACAATTTACTAACATGTCATTACTCCAAAACGATTTCTACAACGAGACGAGGCATGAACGAAGAGAAATGTGGTTATCAGAGCATGGAAGGGATGGGGGAGACGTAATGGAAGATGCACTCGGTGAGTACATCATGGTGTCACATGATGAGGAAGATGACTGGATAACTTCTGAATTGTATTTACCAGAGGAATTTCAAAAATACTATGTCCCTTTCTAACACTAAACAGTTTCTATTTGATCCGATAGAACACGTCTACACACTAGACGGGAAGAGGATGTACGGAGTAACTACCGTTCTTAGAGTGATAAACAAACCAGCTCTGGTCCCGTGGTCTGCAAAATGCGTAACAGATTATATCGAGCAGTACGCTCAAAGTATCGGCGACATATATCAAGTATCAAAACCACTTCTCAAAGAAGCAAAAGTTGCTCATCAAAAGAAGAAAGAGGATGCAGGAGTGAAAGGAACTGATGTTCACGCTCAGATTGAAAACATAATCAACGAGGCGATAAAAGATTCTAACGGTTATATAGCGAAAGAATACAAAGACTCAGATTCTCAGGTAACAAAGTTTGTCGAGTGGGCACTTCACAAGAATGTAAAGTTCCTTGCTTCGGAGCAGAGACTCTACTCGGAGACTCTCTGGTGTGCGGGAACTGCGGACTTCATTTGTGAGATTGATGGAAAATTATACATCGGTGACGTAAAGACATCATCCGGTATATATCCCGAATACTTCTTACAAGCTTCTGCATATGCTCGGTTTGCAGAAGAGATGGGGATGTACAAAGGATTTCATGGAGTGGTGATCGTGAATGTGAAGAAAACTGGAGGTATCGACGTTCAAGAGAACTACGATATAGAAGGAAATTGGCAAGCATTTAAATCGGCAATCGTTCTCATGAAGCAATTAGAAGCATTAAGTAAATAATTATGACAAAACTAACAATCACATATGTAGGGTTTCCAAAGGATATTGAAACTAAGTTCGGCACAAAACAAAAGAACTCTCTCAAAGCAACTGAGTACGGAGATAAGTACCTCTCTTTCTGGGTAAATCCTGTTTCAAAGGACTGGAAGGAGGGAGATGCTATCGAAGTATCAGAAGTGAAAGAGAGAGATTGGGAAGGGAAAAAGTATTACGACATTGTACTTCCTAAGACTGAGAATCAAATGAGTACTCCAAAAGAGCTCAGCCAAATTCTAACAAAACTTGGTTTGCTCCAAGCTCAAATGGGACAGGTTATCAATCATCTATCAGGAGAAAATAAGCTTGATAGAACATCAGACGGTTCACCCATGCCTAGCTTTGAGCCAAGTGAAGACGCATTAAGCAGTTATTAGACCCTTATGGGTCTGAGAGGGGAGTGTAAAGGAAGAAGTTCTTCTCTCCTCTCAGGTTCATAAGAATCTGAACAATTCGGAATAACAGAGCTACAAGTACATTCTCTGTAAAAACTATGACTTACGTTTGGTGTATCGATGCAAGTCGTCTGACCTAAGAAAAGAGCCCGCAACATCTGACCCCTTGATGACGGGCGACCTCATCGGTACATCAAAGAATCTTGAGAAATATCGTTGGTCCCGAGATCCAAGCCTTATTTCTCAACTTATTCCGATACATAGCCCAGCAGTCTCCTCAGGGTATGAGGGAGATAAAAGGGGGAGGTGTACCTGTTACTAGCTATTTGACAATACATATGGAGATAACGCAAGCATTTAAGGATTATAGTTTGCCGGAAAAGCCTAAAAAATCTCCGAATTCAGAAAGGTCGTTCTGGATTCAACAAGTGGCTGATCTTACGGGGATGAAGTTCATGGTTATCTTTGGGAAGGTGAGACATCTCCCTACTCATTGGGTAAAGAACTTCTACGAGGACGCTATACAAGCACAAGATAGCATATCGAAGAGAAAGAGATGTTGGTGGTTAATTAATAACTCAAAAGTAAACAATGACACCACAACAAGCAGCTGACTCAATGATGGCACTTTCAGAAGAGCAATCAAGACTCTCTGACGAGGCAACAAGACTTGAGATACAAGAAAACCTGTACCTATTCCAAAACAGAGAAAAGTACGGGTCAGATAAAGCAACGCTCACAGCTTGGAAGGTTACAACAGAAGGAATTGACCAGGTGAAAGTAGTAAACAGACTCAAGTCTCTCAAAAGTGAATTGTCGGTGATTAAGAACTTCTTGAGACACAGCGAGAATGTCGCAAAAGGAATTTACTGATATGCCAGTAGGAATTAAAGGATTTCAAAAAGGCCATAAGGGATTTATAGCAAAAGAACGTTACATTGAAATTGCAAAAAAGATCTCTATCTCCAATAGAGGAAAAGTTAGGACAGCAGAACACAGAAAAAATATTTCAATTGCAGCAAAAAATAGGGAGTGGAAGCCGGACGAAAAGTACAGGGAAACAATGAGGCAACACGCATTAAGAAGAGGGTTTGGAAAAATTGGACGTGTCTGGACTATCGAAGAAAGACTTAAAAGTTCCGCTTCTCATAAAGGTTCAAAAGCTCCCGCATGGAAGGGTGGAATCTCACCTCTTCATTCAAAGATAAGGGGTTCAGTGGGATACCGAATTTGGAGGTCATCTGTTTACGCGAGAGATCACTACACATGCAAACTGTGCGGAAAGAAAAATGAATGGGACAAAGAGAAAAAAAGACGTACTGGTATTCATGCCCATCATATTAAACCTTTTTGCAATCATCCTGAATTAAGGTTCGATGTTAATAACGGAATGACATTGTGCATCCCATGTCACATAAAAGTTCACTCAAATTGAAACGAAGTCCATTGAAAAAGAAATCGAGTAATACAGTCTCGGTCCTCAAGAGGAAACTCTGGGAAGTATTCTCAAAATATATTCGGGAAAGGGATAATTACACATGCTTTACGTGCGGAAGGAAAGGAGAAGGTTCTGGGATGCATGCAGGACATTTTATTGCAAAATCAGCCGGGGGGCTACTACTGTATTTTCATGAAAAGAACGTCAATGCTCAGTGCTATCAATGCAATATAAACCTAGGAGGCAATCAATATATATACGGAAAAAAACTAGGAAAAACGGCAGAAGAACTTTACAAACTCAAAGGAAAAGTGGTGAAGTGGTCCACTCTGGATTACGAAGAAAAAATAGCTCTTTATAAAGAAAAATTAATAAAACTCAATGCGAGATAAAGAAAAACCAATACGGTTTCATCTCAACGAGAAGCAAATCGAAGAGCTCAAAGAACTGTATCAACACAAAGGGTGGAAGGTGACTTGGATAGCGATGAAGTTCAACATCCATCACTCCACAGTTTCATCGAAGGTGAGAGAACATAGTCTTGAAAGACACACCAGTATTTTAAAAAAGATGCCAAAGGATGTCGAAGAGATATACAACACCATCCGATTACCAAAAGCAAAATTTCCCGATTACGATTCGTATATCCGAAGTGACTATGACCATAAGCTCAAGTTAATCCGTGAAGACTGTTCCCATGAACATTTTACTATCATCTGTCCCGTTTGTAGGCAGGTCCTCGGGTCAGAAGCAAATCATATAATCACAAGAAAAAATGAAGCAACAAAAAACTCCACTGAATAGCGAAATAAGGAAATGTCTGGCCCTTATGGATAATTACGCAGACAAAATGGAGAATCTCATGTGCAACTGGATACGCCTAGAAGCTGGACTTAGGAAAGCAATGATGGACCAGAGAAAAATACTTTCAGAAAAAGAAGGTACAACAAATTTCTTTCAAGGAAATGTTCTCAAGGATATGAAGATAAGTCACTTAAAGGGAGTTGTGGAGGTTGTTGATTAGCAGTCGTAGCCCCTCATAGGGCTATATGGGTTCGTGGGGGCGGAGCGAATACAAAGAATAAGCTCCAGGAGTAGAAATACTTTTTTTGACCCCCCCGTGAACCCGTATAGCTTTAGGAGGAAAATGAAAACAATATGAAAACAAAAATACAAATCAAATCAGTTTTAGGAAGTGTATTATTCGAATTCGAAAGAGAGAATAACACCATTAAGGACACTTTGGTTAAAGCAACAGAAGAAAATGCTAACCTCCGTGGTGCTAACCTCCGTGGTGCTGACCTCTATGGTGCTAACCTCTATGTTGCTAACCTCTATGATGCTGACCTCTATGGTGCTGACCTCCGTGATGCTGACCTCTATGGTGCTGACCTCTATAATGCTAACCTCTGGCAATTACCAACTGACTACATTAATCAATGTAGTAGAGACATACTCTCGATATTCAAATATCTTTCAAAAGAAGTACCTTTCTTAAAAGAAAAATTGATTAAGGGAGAAGTAAATGGCTCTCAATATAAAGGGAAATGCGCTTGCCTCATCGGTACTCTTGCAAATGGTGATGGTGGATTAGAAAAGGTGTGCCAAGCAATTCCATTTTACGAAAGAGGCACACAAAACTATGGAGAGATGTGGTTCCTAAATATTTTGAAAGGAGATACACCAGAGAACAATCAATTTTCTGCTCATGTTCTCAAATTGATTGAAATGCACGAAAAGCAAGAATTCTACACCATTACCTACAAACCGACTGAGGACGATTTAAAGAAGGTGGAAGAATTAAGAGCTAAATTGTTAAAAGACTTGAAATAAACCTATGCCAAAGGAGTTCACGGATGTGATGGGTGCTGTGCTTCTATGCCAAAACATATTAGTGATGGAGCTTGCTATAACTTTAGACAAAATAAATAAATGTTTGAAATACGCAGGTAGAACTAACTACAATAAAGCATTAGAAAACATCACCACCCCATTACTAGCAGAGATTAAAAGAATATAGATATGAAATCAACCATCACCGTAAAAGGAAACATCAAAGAAAAAGTCCCTGGTAAAAAACAGGGTACGCAGAGTTTCAGACAACTTCAAAAACTTGGAAGTAAGTTTATTCTAGGACTCAAAGAGGACACCACATCCGAGTTTCGATTTTGGCCAGAGGGTAAGTTGCAGATTGAGACTTTAGAGTACACGTTGAATAGATTAGGAAAGAGGAAGGGAAAAGGAGGTCGTGCTACCAGAGCAGAGAGGGGCATGAGTCAGTGGAGTAATTAAATAACCAATGCCTAAACACATACTACAAAACAGAAAAAGAAACTGGCAGCCTGTGAAACCTGCAGTAAGCAATCTTTCTAAAGAGATTTCATGGTTCATTGCCGACAAGTACCTTTGGATTGTTTTTTTGTGTAGAGGGTGTTACTGGGGAAATCAAGCATTCAGGTGGCAAAGAATATTCTGTCTTTTCAATAAGCATACGTGGAGAGATTACGTATTTACAAATGAAGATCACGTTCCGACGCCAGAAGTGATATGGGGACATGTGCAGTGCGAGTATTGTGGTTGTGCATCTAAAAAGGAGGTGTTTAATCAAGTAATTATTGGAGTCGATGAAATCAAAAAAGGAAAATGGATAACTTAACATACATACGTCAAAAATTTTCAATACATAATACGGTAAATTCACATACTCCAGAAAGAATTAAAAGAAATCTAAAAAACATTGTGGAATTTACTGATATAAAGTTTGGCAATATACACAAAAATGAAGGAGATATTGTGGTAGTGAATTTGAAAGAAATACCGGAAGTGCAGATCTCATTTAAAGATTATATGAATTATTTTTACATGATCGACAGAATAGAACAGAAAGGCATTTACACAAATATCTATTGGAAAAGAGAACTTTTCACTAAGACTATACAGAATATATTGTATTCTCATTAATCCACTGGACTTTTCTATTGACGCATATATGCTCTCGTTGTAAATGGCGAGACCAACAATTTTTAATACTGAATTAGTCGAAAAGACGGCACAATATCTGACTAATTGGAAAGAATCAGGAGACGCAATACCGAGCATTGCGGGCCTTGCTGTGTACTTAGGAATTAACCGGGACACTGTTTTTGATTGGGTAAAACATGAAGATAAAAAAGAATTTTCCGACCTAGTAGCACAAATTGCAACGAGTCAAGAACGAGAACTACTAAATGGCTCTCTTACAGGTAAATTGAACGCTTCTATATCTAAATTAATTTTGTATAAGCACAACTATACAGAGAAATCAGATGTTACCTCAAACGGTGAGACTCTAAACGTGAACATACTTTCATATAAGGATGCAGATAACGATACCCCACCTGTATAAACCAAGAGACTATCAGCTTGATTTTCTAAAGGCTCCCCAGCGTTTTAAGATATTCGTCGTTCACCGTCGTGGTGGAAAGTCTATGACTGCCCTCAATGAGCAGATCAGAAAGACACAACTGAAAAAGGGAATTTATTATTACTTTCTTCCAACTTATCGCCAGGCTAAATCAGTTATATGGGATGACCTTATAAAGAAACATATACCGAAGGAAATAGTAGAGAAGATTAACGACTCAGAATTAGCTGTCTATTACAAAAACGGCTCTATTCAAAGGTTTGCGGGGTGTGAGGATGTAGATAAACACCGAGGAATAAATCCTATTGATGTTGTATTTGATGAATACTCTGAAATTAGTGAGCAAATGTGGACCGCTATCATTCAGCCTATTTTGCGAGAAAACAAAGGAACTGCAACCTTTATCTTTACCCCTAAGGGAAAAAACCACTCATGGAAGTTAGTACAGATGGCAAGAGACAACACAGAAGAATGGTATGTCTCAGTTAAGTCAATAAAGGATACAAATATATTCACTGACTCTGAATTAGATGAGATTAAACGAAATACGCCGATGGCTCTCTATGAGCAAGAGTATCTCTGCGAGTTCTTGGAAGGTGCTTCACAGTTCTTTCGACGCATACACCAAAACACTTACGACGCGACGAGAATCCTACCAGAAACAGGAGAATTTCAACTCGGAGTGGACCTTGCCAAGTATCAAGACTGGACAGTACTCACGCCTTTCAACCTGAACCATTTCATTGCATACCCTCAAGAACGTTTCCAGCAAGTAGATTGGAACTTACAGAAGGCTAGGGTAGAAGCATGTGCGAGACGCTTCCAAGACGCTCTTATATGGCCAGACGCTACGGGAGTAGGGGACCCGATAGTTGAGGACTTAAAAGCCCGAGGACTTCGAATCGGAGGGGAAAACGGAGAAGGTTTCAAGTTTACAGAAGTTTCTCGAATGAATCTCCTTAGTAATCTCTCAATCTTACTTGAACAGGACAAAATCAAGATACCTGATGACGAAGGACTTATTACGGAACTTGAGGCGTTTCAATACACACTCTCAGAAGGTGGAAAGATTAAGGTTAAAGTCCCAGACGGGATGCACGACGATAGAGTGATGTCTCTAGCCCTCTCAGTGTGGGGAGTAAAAGATAAGGTTAGAGTTGATACGTTCATGCTCAGTCATGTGTACGAAAATAGAAACAAAAATAGAAACTATAAATGATAATTCACTTAGACAAATCAGAACTATTTACTGTAGACCCTAGCCTACGCTTTGCAGTTGAATATAAGGTAGATACAAAAACATGGCCAGAAATATGGAGACGCTACAAGCTCCTTGAATACACCGTTCCAGAGCTTCAAGAATATCTAAATATATGCTGTGGCAAGAAACTGATGAAGAAGACTATTCAAAGATGGATATTTAGACAGGAGGTTTACCTTATTTCCTATAAATTACTTCAAAAGGGAACTGTAACCATTTCAACTGAAATATTTAAAAACTATGAAAAACCTATTATCGATGAGCTACTCCGTCACATGAAAAGTGGGAACTCAAAAACTTCTGAATCAATAGTGTAGGTGACTTTCTGCAACAATAATTCTGTAACGCATATATGTTCTTTGCGTGGAACAGAATATATACTCTCAAATTCGCCAAGAGAAGACCGACTTCTTCACTCAATATATAACCGTAGTACCGGGCTATTCGTATAGCCAGTATTACACAATCAAGAGAATCCATCTCACTCTCAATTCTAAGTTTGAGGATGCTTCTGACCTCTATCTCAACCGAGAAAAACTCTTTTTCAATATCACTGTGCCTGCGTGTGAAGTGGCTACAAAGATGCTCAATGTCGATACAAAAGACATACGACTTCTACCGCAAAATCCTAAATCATACTTTTCTACCTACCTTCTTGAGAAGGAGATGAAACAATGGCTTAAGACTTCGAAGTCTGCCAATCTCCTCAATCAAATTGCAGACGAAGCCCCTAAGATGGGCTCAGTTGTGCTCGAAAAGACAAAAGACGGTGCAAAGATTGTAGACCTTCGAAAGCTCATCCTTGACCCTACTGTAGAGAGCATAAACGACTCTCGGTTCATTACCACGGTTCACTACATGACTCCTTCAGAGCTCCTTGAGACTGGATGGGACAACGTAGATGTAGCAGTAGAACGTTTTGCAACTAATCTCGGTAATCCCGCCTACGAGGACCGTGATGGAAGTATTAACCAAATCAAATCCACTCCGTATATCAAAGTATATAAGCGATACGGAGAAGTCCCTGCGTGTTGGCTTGATGAAAAACTAAATCCACTCACAAAAGAAGGGAAAAAGCTCGTAAAAGCCCTCTTTATTGTGTGTGGTATTGATGTATCTCAGAAATCAGCAGACGGAAAGAATATTGGAGAAATGGGAGTAATCCTCTTCAAATCTGCATGGCATAAGAAGCAATATCCCTTCAAGGACTACCACTACAACAAAATCCGTGGACGATGGCTTGGTTATGGAATCACAGAATCTCTTTTCGATGTTCAGGTCCGTATCAATGAAATCAAAAACCAAAAGAGAATCTCAATGGAACTCTCTTCTATGCACCTTTTGCAAACAAAAGATAAGCAGATTGTTCGAAACATTCTCACAGACCTTGAAAGTGGAGACATCCTTCTATCTCCTAATGGGATTGAGCCTATCGCTATTGAGGAAAGAAACCTACCCGCATTTGATAGTGAAGAGCAAAGTTACATTCAACAGTCACAACGTCTCTCATTTGCCTATGACGCTGTATCTGGTCAAGCTTCCGCAGCCTCAACTACTGCAACAGCTACGATAAACGCTCAACAGCAAGCCTCTTCTACGTTCGGTTTCAAACGTGAAAACTACACAAATATGCTTCGTGACTTCTTCAATGACTTGGTAATGCCGAACCTTATGGCAAACCTTACACCAGAGCACATCATGAGGTTTACCGGATCATCACAAGAGCTCCAAAAGCTTGACGAGGCGGCTTCGGAAGTATACGCAAACGACGAAATCAAGAGAATGGTACTCGATGGTCACCAAGTAACACTTGAACTCCAAGACGAACTTAAGAAGAAAGCTATCAAGACATACCGCTCAATGGGTGATAGTCGTTTCATTAAGATCAAACAGCAATTCTACGATGATGCAGAGTTTGAATTTGACTTCAATATCGGTAATGAACAGATTAATCCTCAAACACTCGCTACTAATATTCAGTCTCTCCTTGCTCAGTACAATCCTCAAGCTATGAGTGACCCTATCTATAAAGTTATGTACTACAAGATGGCAGATGCACTTGGTATCTCGAGAGGTGAAGTAGAGCTTGCGGACCAACAGCGTGGAGACATTGTGCAGAGCAACCCAGAGGCTCTTGGACTCCCTGCAAATAAGCCAGAAAGTGGTGTCCCTTCTGTAGTTCCTCCAACTGAACCAACAGCTAAATAATCCAATGGTAGAGCCACAGAATATCAAAATATTGCAAGATAAATTCTTTAGTGACCCAGATTGGGTACACATGGAACAACTCCTATTAGACTATATCGAACCACTGAAAGACATGAATTCAGTTGATACTACGCAACCAGCAGAACACGTCAAAGCAGAAATCATAGGAAGGAATCTCGCATATGAATCAATCGACAAGTTCATAAGAGATAACAAGATTGTGCGAAGACTTCAAAGACCAATTAAAAGTAAATTTATATAACCATGGATTACAAAGATTATCACGTTGTCGGACAAAATTATGAGAAAACCTCATTTGTAGGAAATCATGACAAACCCTTTGACATAAGTACATTGCCAGACTTCATCGAAAAAGCTCCGCTCAATACAAAAGACACAGCAGGAAAGGTTGGGCAACCATATCACACTTCAGGAACTCTTACGGCTACAGGAAATTACCAGACAAATAAGCCATACCTCAACACTACCGCTTCAGAAGAACACCGAGAGTCAGCTTGTTACCCAGAAATTAATCAAGACATCCCAGAAAAGGGACGAAACCAATATGAATAATTACGAACCAGCATTACCAGACGAGAATCGAGCGAAAGTATTACCAGACGTTGTAGTCGCAGGTGGAAGCCCTAATTGGTCAGATGGACAGACTATCGAGCCAATCAAGGACCAAGACTCAGGAACAATGCGAACAGGACAGAAAATCCCCGACTACGCAGTACCAGGACTACCACACTATGGTGTAGATGACGGTTTCGAAGACGCAGGAAAGTAAGAATCTGAGGGCTTAGAGCATAGCCACCTCTTTTAAAAAGCACAGCTCATGGGAGACAACCCTTTAAACAACTTACATAGCTTATATGGAAGACAATATTGAGAACGAGGACTCTTTAAATCTCGACTTGGACTTAGGTGATGAATCTAATCCTACCGGACCTTCAGAATCTGAAAAGAAACTGTTTGCCCGAGCTAAGAAAGCAGAAGCAGAATTGAAAGCTCTCAAAGCAAAATCACAGAACCTTGACAACTTACCAGCAGAAAATAAGCCAGCTCCCAAGCTCGATGACCAACTTTGGGAAGTTGCGGACTATATTCGTGAAGGTTACTCCAGAAATGAAGTAGCGTTCATTACTGCTAATGGTGGCCGTGAAGCACTCAAAGACCCTAATTCACTCGTTTCCCTTGCTATAAAATCTGCCAAAGAGCAGAGGCAAGCAGAAGACGCAGGAAGTAAGACTAGTGACGCTTCAGGTCTATCAGAAGTAGAAAGAAAATATACACCACAACAACTTAAAGAAATGTCTCGAGAGGAGTTGGCAAAAATACTGCCTCACGCGTAAAAGATTTTATTCGCATTATCAGTTAGTAGCTCTTTCACAACTGAGGCGGTATTAGTTAAACAACTAATATGTCCTCATCAACAACCGGCTTATCAGCAGCGATGCAGTTATGGTACGACAAGACGTTCCTAGAGCGTGCAAAGGTTGAACTTAGACATGATTTCGGTGCGGATGTTAAAAACATTCCTATGAACATGGGTAAGTCAATCGTATTTACACGATTTACACCTCTTACTATTGTAACAACTTCACTTTCTGAAGCCACAAACCCTTCATCTGTAGACATGACCGCTGCAAACGTATCAACTACGCTCGCAGATTACGGAAACTGGACTCAGGTTGGATCACTCTACTCAATGACTTCTATTGAGGATGGTCTAACAGAGCACGTTTCAGTACACGGCCAGAACGCAGGTGAATCAATCGACCAGCTTATCCGTGCAGAATTGGTAACAGGAGCAACAAACTTGCTTTCTTCTACCACAACCGCAGGAGCAACTGGAAACACCACAGCTATCTCAACAATCCACACTTCTGACTCACTTACTGGTCTTGAAATTCGACGTGCAGTTCGTGCACTCAAGAAGAACAAGGCACAGCGATTCCCAGGTGGTCTCTACCGTGGAATTATTGGACCAGATACCGCTATGGACCTCATGGGTAACGCAGAATGGCTTGACGCACACCGTTACACCACTTCTGACGCTATCGAGAGAGGTGTCGTAGGAAAGCTCCATGGAGTAGAGTTTGTAGAAACTAATAACCAACACTTTACGCTCACAGGTGGATTCTCTACCTCAGCGACAAACGTTGCAAACGTTTACTCAAACTTCCTCTTCGGTGCTCATGCTTACGCTATTGTAAACCTCGGTTCACACAACGCACCAATGGTGTTTGTTAAGAACCCAGGACCAAACTCTACCGATAACCCACTTGAGCAGTTCTCAACAGTTGGATGGAAGATGCCTTTTGCAGTTAAGACTCTTAACTCAACATGGATCATCAACCTCAAAACTGGTGCATCTGACGGTTTCTCAACAGGATAACCGACGATTGTTCTTGCCCTTTCTATCCAAATTGGTTAGGGCAAGACAATTTGGAAACAATCACAATCATGAAAACTACTAAAAAAACAAAACCTGCACTAGAAACCATTTCTTTATTTAATTTTAAAGATGTGGAAATAAACCTATTATTTCGTAATGGGCTTCTTGGTTATACATTTGAAAAGGATGGAAAGTTTTACGGACAAAAAGTTGAACTTACTTCAAAGTCTGTTCAAGGTATTGCTTCTGCAACCTTTCTCCTATTTCAAAATGCTATTGAAACCTTAGAAGCTGTAGAAAAACTCAATGACTAACAAAGAATTAGAAACAAAAATTCAAACTGAAATAGATCCAAAATTTACCATCGTAGAAAACCCAAATAGACCAGGACTCAATAACATATTTTACGAAGGGAAGAATTACGACTTGCCAGTTGTAGCTGACGATATTCGAGAAGAATTTGACTCTAGCTATCGATATGAATTTCCAAACGGAATGTCTGCTCGTATGTGGACTGTCTCGGAAATCACCGACAGACTACACGGCTTTATAAAATCATTCAATAACCCAGAAACTAAAGCACTCTATGAAGACTAAAGTACTACTGACGGGGATAAGTGGATTTGCAGGAAGCCATATATTGGAACACCTCCTTGTAAACACTGACTATGACATCGTAGGAATTGCATCGTGGACTCATAAAGGAACACCGGAGAGAATCGAAGAGGTATTAAAGGGAGATAAAACATGGAGAGATAGAGTGACCATCATCACCCATGACCTTATCGCACCAATCCCAGAGCGAACAAAACAAAGAATTGGAGTATGCGACTACATTTTAAACGTGGCATCAGAGTCACATGTTGACCGTTCAATCACTGACCCTGTTCCTTTTGTAAAAAACAATGTAGACCTTGCTCTTAACATGCTTGAGTTTGCAAGAGAGTACAAACCAAAACTATTTCTTCAGTTCTCTACTGACGAAGTGTATGGAGTAGCACCTTTTGGAGTAAATCACCCAGAGTGGGCTCCAATCATTCCAAGTAATCCATACTCTGCTTCGAAAGCATGCCAAGAAGCTATTGCAATCTCATATTGGAGAACATATGGCGTACCCGTAGTCATTACAAACACCATGAATCTCTTTGGAGAGACACAAGACGGAGAAAAGTTTATGGCTAAAGTAATTCGCTGTGTAGAAAATGGCGAAATTGTCCCGGTGCATGGTAAGGAAGGGAAGATTGGCTCGAGGTACTACCTCCACGCTCGAAACATGGCTGATGCTGTTCTCTACATCATGAATAATCTCCCTGCTACTCCTTATGTGCAAGACGAAACACTCGTACCAGATAGATACAACATTGTCGGAGATGTAGAACTAAATAATCTAGAAGTTGCAGAAATCATTTCAAATGTTCTCTGTAAAGAACTGAAGTATGAACTTGTAGACCATCACTCGACACGTCCGGGACATGACTATCGCTATGCTCTTGATGGGACTAAGCTCAAAGAAAAAGGATGGAAAGCACCCCTTACATTTATAGACTCTCTTATTAAGTGCATTGGATGGACTCTCAATAACAAAACATGGCTGTAAAACTATTTAAACCTTATGTGTCTTGGTACGCAATATGGAACGTAATTAAGGTCCTACGTTCTGGACAATTAGCAGAGGGACCACTCGTTAAAAAATTTGAAAATGAATTTGCTAAAAAGTTTAATCTTAATAATGTGGTCGCTCTCAACAGTGGGACTTCAGCTCTGGAGTTGGCATACGAGCTCGCAGGTATCAACGAGGGTAACGAGGTTATTACTCCTGTGCTCACCTGTACTGCCACTAATCTTCCTCTTGTAAGACGCAAGGCAAAGATTGTGTTTGCAGATATAGACTACGACTTAAATATACACATTGAAGATGTCAAAAAGAAAATTACCAAAAAAACAAAAGCCATTGTCTTTGTTCACTTTGGAGGAAATAACAGAGGCCTGCCTGAAATCGCTCAATTATGTAGAGAGCGAAATATTATTCTTATCGAAGACGCAGCCCAGGCAGTTGGTTCGAACTATTGGGGTAAAGGTGACTTTACCGCTGTCTCACTCCAAGCAATCAAAACTCTTACTAGTGGAGATGGGGGTTTCCTTATTACCAAATCAAAGAAAAACTACGAAAAAGCAAAAAGACTGAGGTGGTTTGGCTATGACCGTGAAGAGAAACAAAAGAAAGGCGACACTGACATCAAAGAAGCAGGATACAAGTACCACATGAGTGACATTACCGCCTCAATAGGACTTGGTAATCTCAAAGCCTTTGACAAGATGATGGCTAAAAGAAAGAAGTTGCAAGATTTCTACAATTCCATTCCTGGTATTAGTTGCCATAACTGGCTTTGTATCCAATGGTGGGCTAAAGGTGAACAACATCATTACCGAAACGATAAGTACACCGTATTCAAACAATTCAAAAATGATTGTCCGATTATGGACGAAGTTGAAGACAATTGGAGACTCCTTCCGTTTCATCATGACGTAACTATTAGAGAAGCAAAGAAAGCAATGTATGCCTAGTCCTAATAAAGCACACAAAACAACAGGTTTCTTGCAAGCCTATAGCGATCATCTTTCCCAATACTATAACAACAACATTTCACTCTTAGAAATCGGTGTTCAAGGTGGAGATTCACTCCTACTGTGGAAAGAATTACTCCCAGATGCACAGATTACAGGATTAGACATTTTACCAAGCTGTAAACAATATGAAGGAAATGGAATCGCTGTAGTTATTGGTGATCAGACAGACATAAGTCTACTCAACTCTCTCGGTTCGTTCGATATTGTCATAGATGACGGGGGACATACCATGAACCAGCAACAAGTTGCATTCAAAACACTTTTTCCAAAACTGAACAAAGGAGGATTATACGTTATTGAAGACTTGCACACATCTTTCTGGCCAGATTTCTTGGACTCGAATGTAAAAACCACAGACTACCTAAAAGAACTAACGGACACACTTCATGAAGATGCTAACAACCAACGACTTGAAGGGACAATTATGGAACCAAACACTCTCGGTATTACATCTATACACTTTTATCCATCTATTTGTTTTATATACAAGAAATGAAATATAAAAATCCTCAAATAAACAGTTCATATAGAGAAAATGACCTTGGTGAGACGCTGTATGATGCTGTAATGAAAGCAAAACCTAAGAAGGTCATTGAATTTGGCACACTTCATGGATATTCCACCGTTGCTATTGCTATGGCACTCCATGAACTTGGAGAAGGTCACATAACATCTTACGACTTGTGGGATACCTACCAATACAAACACGGAAGTAAGGCAAACGTACAGGAAATGATTGACCAGCTCGGCCTCAGTGGGTTCGTAACACTTGCACAGGGAGACTTTAAGGGATGGATACCAGAACCATTTGACCTCATGCACGTTGATATTTCAAATGATGGCAAAACTATCTTTGATTTAAGAGAGAAGACCAAAAATATCGACGGAATTGTTCTCTTTGAGGGTGGAAGTCTTGAAAGAGATAAGGTCGGATGGATGACAAAGTACAACAAACCTCCAATGGGCTCATGTGGGGTCAGATATGAGGTTATTAATAGTAAATTCCCTAGCATTTCAAAGCTTGTATGAAAAAGCTATGACCGATGAAACCGCACAGCACATAGTAAACATAGATGGGATGCAGGTAATCTTCAAATTACAAAAACCAAAAATATCGGAAAATCCTTTGGATCAATTCTTTACTTGTCATTGGCATTTTATCCACAATGGAAAAACTCACGGCAACTGGCGTCAATCAAACAAAAACATATTAAAAGAATTAGAGAAAGAGGCAGAAGAATATATTAAAAAATTATTAGTGTAAGTCCAACTAAATGAAGAAGAAAACTAAAAAACTTGCAGTGGTGGCATCCGGTTGGCATTATCCAAGCTCATTTTATGAAGCTATGGTCCGACAGGTAAGACCAGAGGGATGGGAAGTAGAGTTCTTTTGCGTGTCACATAGAAATCCTGATATTGCAAAGGAAGAAAAAAAGAACGACATATTCAAAGATGACTTGCGAGGTAAACTTGATAAACATCTCTACAAAGAAATTGCTTCTGAGTGGCTTATCAAAGAACTTGGATGGAGTTACAAAGAATACCCAAATACAGTGGGCGACTGGGGGAACTCTAATCAATGGTTAGACGAAAACAACTACAAAGATTACGACCTATTTCTATTCACCCACGATGATAACTTAATCATTCACGATAGAGCTATTATTGACCAAATTGAAGACCCTAATTTCAAGAAGTGGGACATTCTTACAAATTCTTCGGGGATGCCATACGGATCAATTCGTGGTTCTTTTGAATTCTTTAAGCCTAAAGTTTTAAGGCTTATGGGAGGTAAGTTTGACCTTTCCACTGTAGAACTAACAAGAGAAGGAAAGACTGACAATCCAGAAAGTCTCGAAGCCCTCTATGACTGGAATAACATTGTGTATCCTCTCAATCAACTCATTGAAAAGCACGGACTCAAGACTGCAATGCTCTCTCCTGCGTATCGAGTCTCTGCATACTGCATTGAAGGGGAGAGAGGATACATCTCAAGAACTCACGGTTCGAATACTCAATACGAAGACGCAGGATTAGCTTGGCTACACGAAAATGGAATCATCTAATATAACAGTATTCACCTCCATAACGGGAGACAAGGACAGACTCCGAGAAATGGAGTCTATAAAAGATGGAGCAAAGTTTGTAGCTTACGTTGATAAACCGATTGTTTCATCAACATGGGAGATGAAGCCTTCATATAACAAGTTTATTGACCCTCGCAGAAACTCCCGCATACAAAAAATTCTTTCACATCAATATGTTGGTACTGAGTATTCAATCTATTTAGATGGAAATATTAAACTTCTCTGTACTCCAAAAGAACTTATTGATAAGTATTTAGGTGAGTACGATTTAGCTGTCTATAAACATCCGACTCGAGATTGTACCTATGACGAGGCTATCACATGTGCAAAGAGGGGACTTGATGATATTGAAACTATCATAGAACAAGCCAAAATGTACGAAGACTCAGGATACGCCAAACATAAAGGACTGAGTGAGTGCGGAATAATCTTTCGAAGAAATACTCCTCAAGTAAAAGCTTTTGAAGATGCATGGTGGAGTGAATTTTGTAGACATTCAAGACGAGACCAAATCTCATTCATGTATGCCATAGACAAAGTTGGCTTGCCATTTAATCAAGTACCAGAATTCTTCTACTCAGCCGGCACAAATGGTATACGACCAGGAATAGCAGAAATAGTTTTACATAATCATCAAATATAATGAAAATACTTGCACACTACTCAGATTACGATTACACACCAGAGCGTAGAAAGCTTGACACATTCGGTCCACTTGGATATTATCGAATTGTTGCCCCTGCACAGCAAATCGACGGGCATGAAGTTACTATTATCGGTAAGAAAATTGGAAACTTTGGTACATCACTTGTCGACCAGTGGAAAGATGTCTTTGAACAATACGACGTATTTTGGACAGGGTATTTTGCAGATGAAAAGGTGGCTTCTGCTATGTTCTATTGGGCTCAAAGACTTGGTAAGAAGGTCATTATCGACATAGACGATAACTACTACGACATCCCCCAAAGCAACGACCTGTATGAACGTTTCAAGCCAGGGAAGAGAGACAGAGCAATGCTCGGGACAGTCCTTTCTCTCGCAGATGCTATTACAGTATCAACGTATCCTCTCAAAGAAAAAGTCGCACAGCATATTAAGCTTCTCCACGGAATTGATAAGCCAATTTATGTGGTTCCGAACTGTAACGATATAAAATTCTGGAAACAAACTGTCAAACCGCAAAAGGATGACTCTAAGTTTGTTATCGGGTACTCAGGCTCTACTTCACATGAAGATGATCTTCGTATGGTTATGCCAGCTATTGCTAAGATCATGAAAAAGTACCCACAGGTACACTTAAACATCATTGGAACCATATCAAAGGACAAAGTACACCGGTATTTTGACAAAATGGGCTTCTCTAAGGAGATTCTTGATAAAAGAGTGTGGCTGGGACCAGCAGAAACTATATTTAAGAAACTTCCCGAATGGCTTGGACAGCAACCATGGGATGTAGGACTTGCACCCCTCGTGGATACCCCGTTTACACGCTGTAAATCTCACATTAAGTGGATGGAGTATTCTATGTTTGAAATTCCTACACTTGCATCACGAGTATATCCGTACTTTATGCCTATTAAGGGTAAGAAGATCATTGAAGACGGTGTCACTGGTATGCTAGCCCGCTCAAATGAATGGTTTGACAAGCTTGAGATGCTCATTCTCGATGAAAAACTAAGGAAACAACTCGGAAAGAACGCAAAAAAGGCAGTAACAAAAGAATGGCAATACAAAGACAGTAATATCTCAGAAACAATAAACAAAATGCTTTCTGATATTTCTGGTGACCCTAAATCAGAATAAAACATACACGCAGTTAGTGTGTGCGTATGTCATATCAATTCAGCGACACCTCCGCGTCAAAAGCTGGACTTATTCAAATCTGTGAGAATACTCTCTTTGGAGATAATGGCTATGGCCGTATTACAAGTGATGCAGGACTTCTTGCCACTTTCACAAGAGGTATTAATGACGGACTCGATAGAGTAACTTCACTCATTCTCCAATCAGATGGAAGGTGGGCTTTTGATGATACAAATTTTACTGACTATCCTATCGCGACTGCTAACCTTGTAACAACAGCAGGATCGGAACAGCAAGATTATCCTTTTGCAGTCACTCACCTAAAGGTTCTTCGTGTAGAGGTGAAAGACTCAACCGGTGCATGGCACAAACTCATTCCTTTCTCAGAAAAGGACTTATATGACCAATCACTTACTGATTTCTTGAGTGTTGCAGGAATGCCGAAGTATTACGATAAGCTTGCAAACTCAGTATTCCTCTATCCAAAACCTCTTGCAGGTGCTGTAACCGCTTCCGCAGGACTTAAGGTGTACTTCCAACGCCCACCTTCATATTTCACAACCGCAGATACTACAAAAGTGCCTGGATTTAACTCGCTCTATCACAAGTTAGTTGCTCTTATTGCGTGCCGAGACTATTCACTTGATAAAAGTTTGGACAGTGCAAAACAACTTGCAGAACGAGTCGCTCAGATGGAACAAGACATGCAAGACAACTACTCAATGAGAGACAAGGACGAGAAAATTCAATTACGAGCTAGACCTAAACGATACCGATAATGGCAACATTCAATAAAATCAATTCATTCGTGGAACTTTTAGCAGAAAAGACCTTTAATCTTGGCTCTGATAGTCTTAAGGTTGCACTAACCAATACCGCACACACTGCAGGTTGGACAAAGCTCTCAGACCTTACAGAAATTTCCTATACAAACTGTTCTTCAAGAACCATAACAACCACATCGTCATCTCAAACATCAGGGCTTTATCGTCTTATTCTTGCCGATCTTACCCTCACCGCTTCTGGTACTGTAGGGCCTTTTCGATACATATATGTATACGACGACACAGCCACAAACAAAGAACTCATTGGGTATTACGATTATGGAGCTGCTCTGACGCTCTCTCAACCAGGAGATACGTTTCTCATTGATTTTGATAACTCTAATGGGTTTCTGTCAATTACATAAATGGCACTAGTAACCAACTTAGTTTCATATTGGAAGCTGGAAGGAAATAGTAATGACGCAGTTGGTTCAAATAATGGAACTGACACGGGCATTACTTACAGTTCTGGTAACGGAAAAATAACTCAAGGAGCTGGATTAAATAATGCGTCGAGCTCTATTGTCGTTGCTCGGAACGCAAATATGGAGTCAACTACGTATAGTTTTGGTGGTTGGTTTAAGCCTGCCGCTCTTTCAAACGAGATTCTTCTTTCAAAAAACTATACAACTTCAAACACTACCCCGTTCATGAGTTACCAAATCCGGGTAACGAGCTCAACTTCACTCCGTTTCGATGGCAATGCTGGTGGTACTTATTACAACTTCTCTGTTACCACACCTACTATGTCGGTAGGAACGTATTACTTTGTTGTTGTTACATATGGTTCAAATACGGTAACAGTATATTTTAATGGTTCTTCTGTGGGTACTTCAAGTCAATCGGCCCCAACGTTTGGTGGTAATGGAACTTTTGTAATTGGCAACGATATTGTTGGAACAGGAATGGCGGGTGCAATGGATGAATGTTTTTATTATTCAAAAGAACTTACATCTGCGGAAGTTACTTTGCTCTATAACGGAGGTACTGGTTTTCAATATCCATTTACTACTGCATACACAATAACTGCTTCTATTGGAATATTTCTACTTACTGGATACGCAGCAGTTGTGGGTAGGCTCATTACATTGGTAACAGAAGTGACCAAGTTTTCAGTTATTGGATGGGATACCGTACTAGACATAAGTGGTTGGTTTAGACAAAACAGGAATTCTGCTTCTTATTCAAATTCTAACAAGAACACAGCCTCTTTTGGTAATCAAAGTAAGGCAAGTAGCACATGGACTAATCAAAACGAAAACTAACATGGATGAAATATCACAACTAACACAGAGAGTAGAGCAACTTGAAGGAATTATCACAGCTATGCAGTCTTCTTTCTCTTTTCCTCTAAGAGTTGAGCAGGCTATGACAGGAAGAGGATTTATCAAAGTACCAAGAACACTTGGGACAGGAATAGTGAAGTCAAATGGTGATGGGACATTCAGCGTTCTTGCTCCGGGTGTAGCAGGAAGTTATTACGTTGCAAGTATCAGTACCGGTCCTACAACTACCTTTATTCAGTTTGACTCTAACGGCATTAAAACAGTTTAACATGCAAATACCTTTAAACGGACAATGGACTCAAAATCCAGACAGCGATAGAGACGGTACACTCAAAAGCTCTTTCAACTTAGATTTGTCGACAAATAAAAAGCACACTCGTGTTTCTCCACGAATGAAAATAACTACGGACGGGATTAGTAATCTTGGTACAGCTGTGGGATTTTCGAGGTTTAACAATGGTGGTGGTGAAAATGGGTTTTTTACGGTAGCGGGAGATAGAGTGTTCTGTACTACTTCTGTAGATCCGTCTGCTGTCTTTGCTGCAAGTTCTGGCACTGCGACAAGCCACAGTTCTGATAGTGCGGATATTAAGTTTTTCCGGGCTGCTAATAAGTTGGTCACATCTATGGAGACGACTTTTTCATCTTCAAGTGGTTCTGGTTGGTCAACCGTTGCTGGTCCGAATCTAAACGCAGGGACACCTCACATGATGACAGAATACGGCAATAAACTGTATTGCACTGATAACTATAAATATATCATCTCTCTAGACACTGCACTGACGGTAACTTTAGCAACAGTATCAACCACCGCTAATACCTTTACACTCAATACGCTCTCTACTAGTAATATCGGTCTTTGTTTTAGTCAAATACTTGCAGCTCCAAGTACTATTTGGCTCTTCACTATCAATTTTGCCATTGGTCTACCGGCCCGTGTGTTCACATGGGATGGAGTAACCGCTAGCACACCCTCAAATAGTCAAGGATACGTTCTCGATTCTGGAGGAGTCTTGGCAGCAATCTTGATAGGCGACACACCATACATAATGAATACAGAAGCACGTCTTCAATATTTCAACGGAGGAACCTTTATTGATGTTCCAAATGGAAGGCTACCAATAAATAGAAACAAATATCTTAAAAATAGTTTTTCCAGTAGAAATGACCGTTGGATACATCCAAATGGAATGCAGTTATATGCAGATAACAAGATCCGTATTTTTGTAAGTAATCAATACGAAGACGGAACCTACGATGAATTTTTCCAAGCTGGTATTTATGAATTTGACCTTAAGAACACTGCTCTCGGCTGGTATCACATTGAAACTCCATCTCTCTACACCTCAACGGTAACAGATTATGGCCAGTCAAGGCTTGCAAGGGTGGGTGGGCTTCTTTATGCAAAATCTGATCTTAGTACGGCTGTAGGGGTGAACCTTATTGGTGCTCAAGTGTACACCGATGCGTCTGCAACAAAATACATTATCGCAACAGATGATACCTCAGAAACCATTCAAAAGTATGGATATTTGGTGACCGGAAAAATCTATCCTCAACCAGACCAATTTGGAAACGTACCTATTGAAAGTATCTGGCAAAAAGCTTTTGTGAGGCATAAGAAACTACTCAGCAGTAGTGATTCTATTGCAATTAAGATTCGAACTGACGAAATTTCTCCTGTAGAAGCAACTGTTACATGGACTTCTTCTAGTACATTCACTACCACTACGGATGTATCAGCATTAGTAGGTTACGAGGTGGAAATCCTCCAGGGCAAGGGAGCTGGCAAGTGTGCTCATATCCTATCGGTGACCGGAAGTGGTACATATACTGTCACACTCGATGATACTTTCACCGGTGCTACTTCTGGTACGGCTAAAGCACGCTTTCAAAACTGGGCAAAGGTGGGAATAAATACAAATCAAACAGTTCAATGGTTCGAGTCACTTATTAGTGATAACTCACCATGGATACAATTTAAAGTATGTATGCAATTTACTGGTAAAAACGAAATCGACGACATTGTTCTCGTAAATAACACAAACAAAGGATCTAATTAATATGAACCCAACTATTTCAAACGACTTAATAGCAAAACAAGCATCCCTTACGCCCCAGCAAGCTACTGCACAGGCTGGTATTTCTGTAAATACAACACAGGCAGATCCGAACTTCAAACCTTCTTCAAGCACAGTGCCGAATGTAAACGATGCAAGTGCTATTGCAAACAACAAAGGCTCTGTTTCTATTCCTACCATTCCACCACCTACAACCGCAGCGGGTCTTAGCGGTACGGCTGGAGCATTGGTTGAGCAAGGGAAACCACAGAAAGAACAAGAACAGAAAGCGACAGACGCACAAGCGAAAGTGGGCTCAAGTGAGTCTGATTTGAAAAGTTTGATGGATAAAGTTCTCGGCATCCAAACAGGGCAAGCTCAAGCAGAAAAGGATGCAGGACTCGATGTAAAGGCTCAAAAAGTAACAGACTCAACCAATAAAATCGAAGCATCTCAAAGAGCACAAACAAATGAACTTCGAGCACTTGAGGGAAGCGGTCTTGGCGAGGTGCAAATTGCACAACAGGCAAAGGAAATAAATAGACGATACGCTTTTGAGCAGGCTGACCTCGGACTCATTCAAAGTGCTGCTAATCGTGATTACGAAACAGCTTCCAATATTCTAACAAGAAAGACTCAACTTGCTCTTGAGCCTCTTAAAACCGCACTCGACTACACAAAGTTTTTCTATGAACAAAATAAAGAAACGCTTTCGAAGTCTGAAGATAGAGCGTTCCAACTTAAAGTAAATCAATTAGACCAACAATACAAGACTGCAAGCGAAAACAAAAAAGATATTGCAAATATCCAACTTGAAGCACTCAAAAATGGTGTGCAAATTCCTGCAAATGTACTCTCAGAACTCAATGACGCAAAGGATGCTAGTGAAGCTACATCTATTCTTGCGAGAAACGGTATTACCCTTGAAAACAAACTTGATAGTGCACTTAAGAACGCAAATATCGCAAACGTGAGAGCAAATACTGCAAAGACGATGAGTGAGTCTAATGTGTCTCTAAAACCAGCAAGTGCTCAACAAATTACTGACGCAGGGTATGCAACAAGAATGGCGGAAGCGAACCAAGTAATCAATGAAAATTCAGATGTATTCAAAACTATGAATTACTTGAAATTTAAAGCTGTAGCATCAAACAGTCCGACTGCTAATGCTTTTCTTACTCCAAGTGAGCAGCAAGCAGGTCAAGCAATGAAAAACTTTATTACTGCAAAGCTTCGTAAGGAATCTGGTGCTGCCATTTCTCAATCAGAATTTGATGATGCAAGATCTGTTTATTTCCCACAGTATGGTGATAGTTCAGAGGTTATCAAACAAAAAGAAAACACAAGAAACAGCGTTATACAGAATCAAGCACAATTAGCAGGTCCGGCTTACAAGACACCTCCACCACAAGCTTTAACAGCAAACGGAAAGACTTACGTTTTAAGTTCTGACGGCAAATACTATCCACAATAATATGCAAGGACTTTCACTTGAAGAATTACAACGAATGGGGGCAAAGCCAGTACAAGCAAGTGGTGGGCTTTCTTTGCAAGAACTTCAACAAATGGGTGCAAAATCTGTTACCACTCCGCAAGCACACCCTATAAAAGATAATTCTGTAATTGGTGAAGGTGTCAAAGCTGGACTCGAATCAGCAAGTAACCTTCCATCTTCCGCTTACAATTTTGCTAAAAATACGGTTTCAACACTAACACACCCGATTGATACACTTTCTAATATTGGAAATGCTTTTCTAGGTGGAGTAAATAAACTTGCCAAACTTAGAGATGATGCGGAAGGTAAGAAAGCAGATGAAAACTTTTCTGCATTGATAACGTCATTAAAAGACAGATACGGTTCATTAGAAAATTTACAGAGAACAGCTACAACTGACCCCTTTGGCTTTGGTACAGATGTATTAAGTATACTCGAAGGAGGTGCTGGATTAGCTGGAAAAACAGAACTTCTAAATAGCGGAATTTCTAGGACAGCAGGGCTTGTAACTAAGCCTGTTGCAAAAACTGTTGGAACCCTAGCGGAGACAGCTGGAAAAACTACTAAGTTCGGGGTATCCCAAATGACTGGACTAAATCCAGAAACTTTGTCTACTATTGTCGATAATTCGGCTGAGTTTTCAAAAGCTAACTTAGCGAATAATGACAGGGCTACGCTTGCACAATCGGTGAAAAGTTCTATCGACAGCAGACTAAAAGATTTAAGTACAACAGGAAAAGAATACCAGGGGATTAGAGAATCATCAAACAGGGTGGCAATTCCTACAAACTTAGTTCCCGACACCTTAAAGAAATATGGGTTAGATCTAGTAGATGGAAAAATAAAGATGTCCTCCGAGAGTGTGCCTATTTCAGCGGGAGACAGAATTGCTATAGAAGATTTCATAAGCGTGTACGGAAACGAAGCTGAGCTTTCTGGCAACTCGTTTATGAACACCCGTTCAGCGTTATCTAAGGGGGCAAAATACGATGCAACCAAAACTGCTGACGGACAGAAAATTTTCAGAGACTTGAGAAGTCAGTACGATTCACTCGGCAAAGAGCAAATCCCTGGATTGAAAGTACTAGACGAAAAGTACGCTCCCGAAGTAACACAACTAAACAGAATAAGAAAAGATTATCTAGATAAAGACGGTAACTTCAAGGACGGTGCAATAAACAAAATTGCAAATCTTAATGGTGCAGGCAAAGACCAGATCCTTGGAAGACTAGAGGAAATACACCCAGGAGTAGGGCAAAGAATTAAAATCGTTAAGGCTGCTGAAGATATTGAAAATGCTTCTGGCATAAAGGTAGGAACCTATGCAAGAGCTATAGGTGTCGGTGGACAGGCTGCTATTGGAAATTATGCAGGTGCGTTAATAACTGCCATTCTAGCATCACCAGAAGTGGCAGTGCCTCTTATAAGAAGTTACGGACTTACAAAACTACAAGTTGGCAAAGTGGCTGAGATACTCAGAGTAGCGGGGAATGATGTAAATAATTTTAGACTTCCAGGAAAGATTCAGCCATATATTGAAGAATATTTGAAAAATCCTCAATTTGGGTTATCTATTGAAGACGTGTCTAAAAGTGGTAAAGTTAACCCTATGGCGACAAAAACTATAGACCCCCTAATCTCCGAGGCCAGTAAGTATAAGGGTGCAGATGAATTTGTGAAGGCACAGGGGACACCTGTTTATCATGGGACAAACGTTGATTTCGATGCTATTGATTTATCCAAATCAAAAAGAAGTATGTTTGGTAAGTCTTTTTCCGTAACAGACAATCCAGAAGTAACAAAATACTATGGTGAAAAGACAAAAGATTACATAATTGCAAAAGATGCAAAAATATATAACAGTAATTCTTCAGAGATAAAACAACGTGATTTTGCAAGAGCAAATGAATTATACAAAGAAAAATATGGTAAAGACCTTCCTATTTCCAAAGCACGCTCTCAAATGAACTACAAAAAAGAGGTTTCGCCTTCGAGGGTGTTTTGGACTTCTGAAAATCCTGAAATAGTAAGGGCGAAAGAACTGTTGGGAGAAGAAATCAAGGGAAAAGGATTTGATATTGTGAAAGAGGGTGATACTTATGCAGTTTTGAATCTTGATGTTCTTAAAACCAAATCCCAACTCACCGATATATGGAAGAAGGCACAAAACAAGTCTAAATAGATCTACTCCAAGTCTTATACACTATATATAAAGCGAAAGCTATAAATATATAGGCTGCAGCATTTACCACACCTTCATTACTTATCAAAGCTGAGGCAGCTATAGTTAGTAGAACTATTATGTTGAGTTTTGTCCACTTCATTACTGACACTGACTTACGTTAATCTGATCAGTTCTTGATAGGAAACTATTGTCTGCATTCTTGTCATCAAGAGGATTGTTAAATAGCGAAGTCGTCACTGTATAGTCTCCTGCCTGATCTAAATAGGTTGTGAATCCATTTGGCCAATCTTTTGAATACCAAACTTGTCCACCGACATAATTAGTACCATCTATTCCTTTACCACTGTTTAGGTAGAACAAGCCCCTTTTGTATGGACCATTTTGGCTTACATCAATTTTTATTCTTGATCCATCGCAAATGTATGTCAGATTTAAAACAGATGCTAGTTGAGGAGCTGGGGGAGTGTATACAGCTTGAGGGGTGGTGTTTTGAACTACTGTGTCAACCTTAGACTGAATACTTGAAACCGCACTATCAGTGACGGCTTGCTTTGCAATCATATCTGCAAGTTGCTGTTGGAGTTGTCCAAGTAATATTGTAAGCAATTCAATAATCTTAGTATTTAAAGCATTGACCTCTTCAGAGCTTGCAGGGTTAAAAGTCTGTGCAGAGGTGACA
Organism: Parcubacteria group bacterium; assembly: GCA_046597175.1. Taxonomy (GTDB): domain Bacteria; phylum Patescibacteriota; class Minisyncoccia; order Phycocordibacterales; family Zambryskibacteraceae; genus CAYLHJ01. Next base: position 9,564 of record JBKJKY010000055.1, on the reverse strand, counting down.
GTAGGGAATAGGGTAAAACTTAAGAAAACGGCTAAAAATAAGGCTTTTTTCATTATGTTAATTGATTAGACCACGTTTATATACCTTATGTATACACCTTTTAAATAATAAAGCAAGAGAGTTGTAAACAGTCGGTGTCCATATTCAAAACTATTTCCCTTCACACAAATACCCTAAACGGAATGGAACTAACTCCTGCACAAAAAAGAAAGCTCATTGCTTCCGCGGAACTTGTAGATAAAGGCAACATTGCTGTATACGAAAAGATACTTGAATTCCAAGATTTTGTAGACGAAAAAGAACAAAAGATTGAGGACCTTTCCAACAAAGTAGAGAATGAAATATCAGTAATTCAAAGTGAGGTAGCGAATACTCTTGAGTATCTAAATACCATTGTTCAGCCAGAAAATGGTCAGCCAGGTAATGACTACATCATTACTGAAAAAGACAAGGAAGAAATAGCCTCAAAAGTCAAAGTACCTATCGTAGAAAAGGTGATTGAGCGTATAGAAACAATTAGGGAAGTACCTATTGTTACAGAAAACGTTGTTGAGAAAGCACTCAAAGACACATCCGAAGAAATTGTCGACAAAGTTAATACTTCGAAGAAGAAAATCAAGAAAACCCAAGTAGAGGGGCTTGAGGATGTTCCTACTAAAAAGGAATTTGAAGATGTAAAGAGAATTGCCACATCAAACTCAGTTGCATTACCTCCAACTACACCTTTTGTTAATGGTAAACGTTCTAAGAATTTTAACTTTATTGGTGCGACAGTGAGTGTGACTGGAGATACGGCTAATATAACTACTTCATCCGGATTCACTGTAACAGAAGTAGACGGTTTTCCTTCTGTAGCAAGCCCTACCGCTATTAAATTCTCAAATGGATCTGTCACTGATAACGCTGATGGAACTGTGACGGTAACTACCGGCTCAGGAGGAGGTGGAGACGTATCTTCAAACACGGCAACATCTGTTGACTCAGAAGTAGCTCTTTTCTCAGGTACAGGCGGTAAAACAATTAAGCGAGCAACGGGCACTGGAGTGCCTATCCTTACCTCAGGAGTTCTTTCTACCTCAGCAGTAACTGGCACTGAACTTGGCTATCTTTCAGGTGTCACTTCGGCTATTCAGACACAATTAAACGCTAAAGGTGCTGGAACCGTTACATCTGTTACTTCAGCAAATGCAGATGCTACCGTTGCAACTACCACAACGACACCTGTCATAACAATTGTATCTGCCCCAAAGCTTACCACCGCAAGAACTATTGCAGGTGTATCGTTTGATGGTACTGCAAACATTTCATTAAACAACAATGCTATTACAAACGGAGCAGGCTACACAACAAACACAGGAACTGTTACCTCTGCTTCTGTTGTATCTGCAAACGGATTTGCTGGTACTGTTGCAACTGCGACAACAACTCCTGCAATTACTCTTACAACTTCTGTAACGGGAGTTCTCAAGGGAAATGGTACTGCAATTTCCGCAGCTATCGCTGGAACCGATTACCAAGCACCAATTACTCTAACGACTACAGGGACTTCAGGGGCTGCTACTTTAATATCAAATACTCTCAATATCCCACAGTATTCTGGTGGTGGCGGAACTCCTGGAGGTTCAACAACACAGGTTCAATACAACAATGCTGGTGCTTTTGCTGGTTCAGCAGACTTCACTTATGCTTCTTCGATAATCAACCTTGGAGCGTCAAGTTCTGCAACTGGTAAGGTCGTTTTGTACAATACACTTGGAGGTAACTATACAATTCAACCACTTTCTGGTGCCTCTGCTTACGTCCTTTCACTTCCTTCTGCAACCGATACCCTAGTTGGTAAAGCAACTACCGATACTTTCACAAACAAAACTATTCAGGGAGCTGCCGTAACAGGGGCTTTGACTGGTACTGGTGCTTATATCCCAGTAACACTTTTAAACTCAGGAACATCTGCTTCAGCCGCAACATTCTGGAGAGGAGATGGGACTTGGTCTACTCCTGGAGGATCTGGAACAGTAACTAACACAGGTGGTAACCTTACTTCTAATTCCGTTGTTCTTGGCGCAGGTACTACTGACACGAAAGTTGTTGCAGGAATAACTACTGATGGAACTTCCCAAATCAATCTCGGGGTAAACGCTACGACACTGGGCAAAGTAAAAATGTTTGGTAACACTTCTGGTGATGCAACACTTCAACCTTCTGCTGTTGCGGGTACTGCGACTGTTGCAACTCTACCAGCTACCACAACAACACTCGCAGGTCTTGCTGTAACTCAAACCTTTACAGGAGTAAATACACTCACCCCGACTGCTCGTACTTCAGGAGTAGCTTCATACTTCACAATTACATCACCAGCTGATACTGGTCAAACCGCAAACACAGAGTCGAAAGGAGTAAACGTTACAGGCTCAACACGTACATGGGCCGACGGAACTGTAGCAACCCAAAGAGAATATTATTTCGGTGCACCTACTTACAATAAGACAACAACCTCAGCAACATTCTCACTTGCAGGGACCTTAGTAGTAGGAGGAGCTCCTATCGCAGGAACTGGGGTTACCATAACAAACCCATACTCTCTGTGGGTGCAATCAGGAAACTCTCACTTTGGCTCTCAGACTGGCACAGGAACACTTGCAGGTATTGGAGGTCTTGGTATTGAAATCACGGAAACAAGTAACGTTGACGGTGGTGTAATTCTCCAAGTAACAAACACTAATGGTGGTACAAATGCGTACGGTGGTTTTAATCTTAACAACAATTTAGCGAGTGGAAGCACATACACAAACTTTGCAGGGCTTTATTACAATTCATCTGGGTATACTAACACCTCGTTTGGTACTCTTTTTGCGACAGCAAACCAATTGGCACTGCAAAATACGGATGGTATTGTCACTGTTTCTGCTCAAAAGGATGCTAATCAATATATAAATTTTGCAATTGGTGGAGGAACAACACCAGCAACTACCAATGAAAGATTTAGAATTGATGATACAAAAGTAACAGTAGGACTTGCAGGTACAACTCTTGGAAAGATTGCATTTGCTGGAAACACTTCAGGTTCAGTAACACTTCAGGGTGTAGCAGTAGGAGGCTCAAGCGTACTCACCCTATACCCTCACACCGCAAATGTTGATACCACAATTACAACCACAGAAGCATCAAACGCAACACCAACAGTCGCAATCGCAGCGACACGCCACACCCATACAATCACTGCTCTAGCCGTCAATGCTACCTTTGGAGCACCAACTATTGCCTCAGGAACACTTGATGAAAACTACAATCTAACAATACGTATCAAAGATAATGCTACAGCTCGAACTCTCGCTTGGAACGCAGTATTCCGAGGCTCTACTGACCAAGGACTCCCAACTACAACTGTGTTATCAAAAACAATATATTTGGCGTTCAAATATAACACCGCTGACACTAAGTGGGATTTGGTCTCAGTAACAAATGGATTTTAATAACTAACAAAAATAATATGAATATACAAAATAGAACTTGGAGTCCCGATACATGTAAGTGTGTAATAACAATGGAAATGGATACTGACGTGCAGACAGAATATGTGCCTGTACAAAGTTTCACCAATAAAGAAGGCGTGGAAAGTACAATCAGTTTCTGTGCAATCCACGATAAAAAAGATTTGAACCTATCATACGATGCGTGCCTCGAAACCAATCAGACCAAAAACAAACTTGAGGGAATTTTCAACCTATCAGGAAAAACAACCAGAGTACTTACAGTGCAAGAAAAAGATATGATTGCTCTCCTATCCGTAGCCACTGGTGCATCTATGAGTGTGGAAAGTGTCAATATTCCTAATGAAGTTCGAGAGAAAGAATACAAGTGGGAAGTAAACACAGACGGCACGGTAGCAATTGACCTTTCGAGCTTTTCTCAATCCGACAAAACAGACCTCGAGACAGAGATTAACAGTAAATTACAAGGAAAAGTAGTTACAAAATAATGAGTACGGTCGCTTTATTTCAAGGCAAATCAAGAACCTCAGTAGGTGCTGGCTCTACTCAGAGTATTTCTGCTACTAATTCTAATTTCCAAACAAGTAGTGACAATGTGTTCATTGCTCGTACAGCAGGAGTTTTTAGTGGTTTGTATGTTCGGGTTGTGTCTAATGATAGAGCCGCGTCAACGTATAAATTTCGAATAAACGGGGCAAACGGAACTCAGTCGGTCACGAGTATTACTGGTACTGGTGAATATGAAGATACTTCGGGTACGGATACTGTTGCCGCCGGAGATAAAATAAATACTCAGTTGGTGGTGGGAGCTGGTGGTACTTCCTTTATATATACCTCTGGTAAAATAGTTTTTGATTCTACAACAGGGACTGTCAATAGAATAGGTGCAACTGATTGTGACGCAGTGACGGGGGTGAGTACAAGGTATTTCTATGCTCTAGGGGGGCGTGGTGGCGTGCCCCCCACTACAGAGAGTGACGTATTGATGAATGTACTTGTGTATGGTTCATACAAGAACTTAGGGTTTAATGCTTCGACTAACACCCGTACTGACACCACCACTGTTGGCTTACGACTAAATGGAGCAGACTCGGCACTAAAACAAACAGTAGCCACTGCAACAACAGGGTATTTTGAAGATAGTGCAAATAGTGTGGTGGCTTCTATTGGAGATACAGTTTGTGCGTACATACTCACAGGTGCTGGTTCTGGAACCTTCCGCCTTTCGCAGGGCCTTATGATTGAGCAAGATACTCCCTCAAGAAGTTTCCAAATGTTTTCAGGGCAACAGGTTGGGGCAGCGGCAACATTCGCAGTCAGTGTCACTAACTATGTACCATTGGGCGGTAGTATCAATCAGGGTATAACCACAGAATCTGATACCCAAATCAAAGCTCCATTTAGCTTCACGGCTTCAGGATTACAGGTGCGAGTGCAAGCAAATACTGTTACCAATGATGGGACATTTCGACTCCGTAAAAATAGTGGAAACGTCATCCAAAATACACCAATCACAGGAAGCACCACAGGACTATTCCGAGACACTGTAAACGCTGGCGACTATATCCTCACAGGCGACCAAATCAACTATCAATTCGTAACAGGAACGGCAGGGACAAGCACTATCGTCACGGGTATTTCGATGTTGTGTGCTGTTTCCATTCCGAGATTTTCAATTTAATAAATAATCAAAATATTATGTTCACCAAAGAAGAAAGTAACAATCTAAGAGCGTTTCTTGCACGAGTAGACCTTAAAGGTGCTGAGTCTGAGTTGTTTGTATTACTTGTCCAAAAGATTATGTCTATGACAGAAAAGGAAGAGGCTAAAGAAACAGCAATTGAAAAAGAATCAGAATCTAGTGCATAAACAGCATGACGAGCTCAGACACACAAAAGATAATAAGACTTGAAACACAAATGGAAGACATCAAGACAAAAGTTGACAGTGGTTTTTCTGATAACAAAGCCACCAATAAAAGAATAGAGGACAAATTAGATGCCTTCATTTCAGCTTCTGAAACAAGATTTGCTCACAGATGGGTAGAGGACGGTTTTAAGTGGGGAGTGGGAATCATACTCAGTACGGTCCTCGTAGCGTTACTGGCTTTAGTAATAAAAAAATAATGGAACGATTAAAGAATATACTACAAAAACTAATCGGTATGGTTTCAGTTATCAAGGAAAATAAAACTACCGACAAAGGAACTACTATCTACCAAAGGGCCGTTAGCCTTCTTGGAGTAGATGCGTCCCCAAATGATCTAGCCCCAGATGAATTAGGCTGTGCGGAGACTGTTTCGAATGTAGCGGGAATTCAACCAATTATCATTTCGACTTCTGCACTCTATGATTATCTCGCAAAGAGCTTGGATTGGGTTGAGGTGACCTTGCCAATTCCAGGAGACATCCTTATATCACCAACAGGAATGGGTGGTAAAAATGGCATTACTCACGGACACACAGGCATAGTAGGGAGGCAGGGAATAGTCATGTCGAACAATTCTTATACAGGGAAATTCGAAGCAAACTATACCATCGCAACGTGGACAGCACGATATAAAACAAAGGGAGGTTATCCAATTTATTACTTTAGAAACGTATGAAATCAATATTTAAATCAAAAACTTTTTGGATCGCAGTAAGTCAGTCAGTATTAGGAATAGTGGTAGCATTCTCTACTCAATATCCAGACGTTGGGCTCTTAATTATGGCAAAATCAGCACTTGACATAATCATCCGTTTAGTGACTGTTGAGCCTGTCAGGTAAATTAGCTGGACTTTTAAAGTGACACAGTAAACATAGAAATTGGAACGCCCTTTCAAAGGAGGAGTTATGCTTGATCGCAAGGTGGTGTGTCAAAACTGCGGTGTAACAATCCAAGAAGGAATTGAGCCCGCAAAAGAAGTAAGTTGTATTGACTGTGAAGTTGCAATGCAGTTAGATTTCCTTCTCGTACTTCATCCTGAAGTATCGGAGGACGAATGAAACTTGTTTGCCCTCAATGTAGATGCTTCATAATGAATGTAAAGCCATACCGAAGTAATCGAGTCAAGATGTTCATTTGTCACCTTTGCATTCCCTCGAAGTTACTGAAGACCTCGACTAAGGAGAGAACGTGAAACGTGATTTACATCACCTTGTAAGCCGTGAAGCTTTGCGGAAAGGTGCACAGCCACTACCTCGTAACAAGCTCCTTATCAAACGGTGTCGCCATGAAGCATGGCATGCTTGCTTTGGTAACAGGAGTCTGGATGAAATCATCGCTCTCCTTACTCGTCTCAGACGCTTCAAAGGGAGGAAACGTGAAACTCCTAAAAGACACATTCATCGCTTACGTCCTTCTCGGCATCTTCATCGTTTTCGAACGGAGGCTCTATGCGTCGCCCAAAGTGGGACATGATAGGGGACAGGATTCAGATCCTTCGCTCCTACTTTGACCGCGTTGTGGTCATGATGCGGAATGGGGAAGTGGCCTACATCATCTATCACAACAAGATGGTGGATGCTCCAAGCTACTCACTCTGTCTTGAAGCAAGCCAGCAATGCGAAGATGTTCAAATGGTGTACTTGAAATGAACAAGTACCCAAAGGCCCTCATCGCTTGGTTTCTCCTCATGGGTTCTATAATCACCTTAACGATAATCGGGCGGTGATAAAATATCTCGTTTAACCTACGTTACAGGTTAGGGCTTGCTTCGGTAAGCCTTGTTGTTTCGTCTTGAAGGGGAATAGTGTGGGGGTATTATGGCACAGGGGATGCCCTGGGCGTCTGTCCAAGGATGGTCTTGGGCCAAACCATATGTATGAGAGACATTCTCAGTTCCCCTTCTGGGTGCGACAACAAATTATCAAATAGCAGAAAAACAATGATTGAAGAAACAATCTTAGAAGAAGCTCCAGTTGAAGAAGTGAAAATTGAAGACCCAGCAGATGCAATGGTTTGTGATAGTTGTCAATAAAAATCCACTGTTATTTTTTATCTACACATATAGGATATTTCAGTACGTGAAAACGTATACCTAAGTTAATTCGACACTTATACTGCTCCTGCATCTTGGTTCGTCGCTAGTCGCTTCGTAAACAAGTGAGATGTCTCTGTACTCGGTACTAATACAAAGTTATTTTAGGCTTCCTACTTACATTTCTCTATATTGTTTCTACAAGTCCAATTTTTGCAAGCTCTGAAAGCACCATTCAGGCTGTTCAAGTTGAAACAATACCAGAAGTGCCCGATATTCTGACGAGAATTTCGAAGTGCGAAAGTGAAAATAGGCAATTTGATACTGACGGATCGGTGTTACGAGGTAAACAAAACAATCAAGATGTGGGAATGTACCAGATTAATGAACATTACCACCTTGCTAGTTCAAAGAAGCTCGGAATGGACATTTACACATTGAAGGGGAACACAGACTACGCTCTGTATCTGTACAAAACGCAGGGTACAAGACCATGGAACTGGTCTAAACCTTGCTGGAATAAATGACAAAATCCAAAACATTAATATATGACATAGAGAATAGCCCTACTGTCGTAACGACCTGGGGACTCTATGAACAAAACGCTATTGAGACAATCAAAGAATGGTACTTACTCTCATACGCATACAAGTGGCTCGGTGAAAAAGAAACCCATGTAGTAGCACTCTCAGACTTTAAAGGATACAGAAATAATAAGCACAATGACAAAGCTCTCTGTCAATCATTACACAAACTATTTAGCGAAGCTGATGTTGTAGTCGCTCACAACGGGGACCAACACGACCAAAAGAAATCTAACGCACGTTTCATATACCACGGACTCACTCCGCCATCGCCATACAAGTCTATTGATACAAAGAAAGTAGCAAAGCGGTATTTCAAATTTAACTCAAACAGTCTCAATAGTCTTGGAACGTATTTTAATCTCGGAAACAAAATCGAGAATGGGGGAATAAAGCTGTGGAGGGATTGCATGAACGGGGACCTGAAAGCGTGGGAGCTGATGAAGAAATACAATAAGCAGGATGTAGTCCTTTTAGAGAAAGTATATTTGAAACTGAGGCCTTGGATGACGAACTATCCTATCTTTACTCAAATCCAGGAACGTCCTGATGAATGTTTTGCATGTGGGAGTAAGCATTTACAAAGCAGAGGTACAGAAATGAGACTTGGCGGTAGATCCGTCAGTCGTTTCCAATGCCAAGAATGTGGGAAGTGGTTATACGGTAAAATTCAAAAAACATGTACATCACAAAAGACTCTGGTAAGAGGGTAGAGTTCAAGTCGGGAATGAAACGAGATACCGCGGAAGATAAGCCGAGGTATGATCTGGTTCCCTTGTGGGCTCTCAAGAGGCTCGCTGAGCTGTACGGAAGGGGAGCAGTGAAGTACGGTGACAACAATTGGCAGTTAGCAAGCTCAGAAGAAGAACTCCAACGCTTCAAAGGTTCTGCATGGCGACACTTTGCTCAATACATGAATGGGGAAGATGATGAGGACCATATGTCTGCAACTATTTTCAATCTCATTGCACACGAACAGACTAAGAGTAAATTAACATAAGTATATACAATGTATATACATACAACATGCACATCCCATCCCGTCTTAAAATAGGAGGTCACATATATAAGGTATCTTTTGAGGACCCTGAAAATATAGAACATGATTGTGGTATACAAAACCGTGCTAGGAATACTATAAAAATTCGCAATGACTTACCTGAGTCACAAATACAGGAAACTTACATCCACGAAATTTTACACGCACTCAATGGAGACCTCAAAGAAGAGACTGTAGACTTCCTCGCAATGGCGATTTATGCCTTTCTCAAGGATAACAAGTATATAATTTGACAATATAGCTAAATAGATTTTTAATATAAACTCACTTGACACGAGTTGTTTTGTGTTTAGTATCACTTTCCACAGTAACGGTCGAATTGCTGTAATCATTTCGGGTGTACAATGGCGTAATGATTTTTGTTCGGATTATTATTTGTCCTCTTTGTAAAGTAAGAAACAGCATGGTTACCATTTCAGAAATACTGCATGGTAAAACTCACAAAATTATTGACGATCAAGTAGCAG